>JBQCFI010000348.1:0-4666 GCA_051959325.1 Ginsengibacter sp.
TTAATTTTTGATAAATAGAAAAACCAAACGTGGGGGATTTTATAAAGCTTTCGGAGGGAACGTATTTATGAAAAGCACGTTAGAGCATGGAATTGTCCACAATTATACAATTATATTTTAATAAACAAATAAAAAGGTAAAATTATTTTAAGAAATCTTTTTTCGCTGAAACCAATAATACAAAGGAATACCAAATAGTATCAAAACGAGACCAATACCGGCTTCGCGGGGACGTGCTATGATCGTATTGCCGATTAAGAACACACAAAAAATAATGAATATAGCAGGTACAATCGGATATCCCCAAACCTTGTAAGGACGCGGTGCATCCGGCATTTTTTTTCTTAAAATAAAAACGCCTAAAGCAGTGGCGCCGTAAAAAATAAAGGCAGCAAAAATGAGCATATCAGTTAGCTGATCAAAAGTGCCAGACAAAACCAAAATACTTGCCCAAACGCCCTGGTACCATAAAGCATTTCCCGGAACTTTTGCAGAATTTACTTTAGCCATTTTTGGGAAAAACAATCCTTCTTTTGCCATGGCAAAAGAAGTGCGTGCGTTGCTTAGAATGGTAGCATGAGTGCATCCTAAAGTAGATAACAAAATCAAAACAGAAATAAAAATAACGCCGCCTTCATTCCAAAAAACTTTTACTGCTTCTACCGCTGCTATTGAGTTTCCTGCAGCATTTATTTGTTCTAAAGATACAACTGGTAGCAAAGCGAGATAAGCAATATTTGTCAAAACATACAATACAATCACAATCAATAATCCGAACGCAATGCTTAAGGGAACATTGCGATGCGGGTTTTTAATTTCACCTCCCAAAAAGCCAACAGAATTCCATCCTTCATAGGCCCAGAAAGCCGCTAGCATCGCAGTAAAAATTGCACTTACTGTTACAGTTTGAGAATCGGTTGTTGCCATTGAAAATGATGAAGAAATATCGGCTTGCGCACTTGTACTGCCAAAAACGACAATTGTAAGAATGCCCGCTAAAACCAGTAATAGTAAAAATTTACTCAAACCGGCGCCAAGTCTTAATCCGCGACTGTTTATCCAGGTTAAAATAACGATTAGCAAAATGGCAACCAGCTTGACATTAAATTCTTCAAAAGGATAAAATATTCCTGCAATCTGAAAATCTTTTAAAGAAGAAAATACGGCAGGAATATGAACAATACTATTTAGTGATTGTGCAAAAACATAAGCAATAGATGCAATGGCGGCGGATTTTATCGCAGCAAAATTTGACCACCCATAAAGAAATGAAAAAAACCGGTTGTAAATCTTTTTATAATAAACATATTCACCGCCGGTATCTGCCAGCATACTGGCAATTTCAGCATTGCTCAAAGCACCAAACATGGTGATGATTCCACCAAGAATCCAACAAATAATTATCCAACCGGAAGAATGTAATTCAGCAGCCATCGGCGCTACTTTTTTATAAATTCCGGAACCAATAATATTTCCGATTACCATTACTATTGCGAGGCGCAATCCAAGTGTGCGGTTGAGTTGTGACGACGGGTTCATGTTTTTAGTTGAGGTAATCGTTTTTTAAAATTTATAAAGTTTTAAAAATAACGATCTTAAATCATTAACCAAATCTTTTCACGAAAAGAAAACAGAAATGTCAATTATTTCTTGTTTTACTGTAAAACGAAAAAATCAAAGTGAATTCAGTAAAGAAATAAATAAAAGTGATTCGTATTTTTAAAATACACAGGCAAGTAAAAAGCGTCATTGGAGCAAACCCCATTGATCTTTTAACTTAATGGAATCTGCTTCAGGCAAACGGCTTTTATCATAATGTCCCTTTTCATTTTTTTGCCTGAATGCTTCGTATAAAGTAACCGCGCAGGCTACAGAAATATTCAGCGATTTAATGATACCCACCTGCGGAATGATAAAATCTCCATCAGCATATTTTCTGATCTCATCACTTACGCCAAAAGTTTCGTTGCCAAAAATGAGCGCAACAGATTCGGTCAAATTCATTCGGTAAACATTTACGGAATTTTGTCCAAGATGAGAAGCATACACTTTCTTATACTTATTTCTGATTACTTTAAAGCATTCTTCAATGTCGATAAACTGATGAATTGTTAACCATTGTGATGCCGTAGATGAACTTTTGTCGCCCCATTTTTTATGAGGAGGAATGCGGTTGTTTAAAATATAAACATCCTGGATGCCAACAGCATCGCAGGTTCGCATGACCGCAGAAATATTATGCGGATCAAAAACATTTTCCAAAACAATGGTGAGGTCGGGCTGACGGTGATTGATAACAGAAGTAAGACGATTAAAACGTTGTTCGGTCATAAGTATATTCTATTGCGCAAATGTAGTTTTGAAATTGAAAGGATCAAGAATAAACATCGGCACTTACGATGACGTTATTGTTGAATTATTCTTTCACAACAAATTCTACTTCTGCTATCGGGCTGAATAAAAACATTTTATTGGTTTCGATTTGTTTGCAAAAAAAGCGCGTTCTGCGTTTTTTTTCTTTTCGGTAAATGTGATCTTTAAATTTGAATAAACTTTCTTCCGGCAATTCTTCCAGTAAAAAAATTCCCGGTTTGTGTGGATCATATTTCTTCAAAGCTCTTGTCAATGGTGCTTCTGCACAGGAACTGGCTGCCGGGTTACTCAAGGTTTTCAATAACTCCCTTTCGATATCCGCGGGAAATATTTTTTTTGCAATAAAGCGCGCAAGAATTCTTGAAAATTCATTTTTCCATTGCAGGCCGTGTGCCTGAATTCTGTTTCCGTATTTCTCATAAGCAACCAAATGCCCAAGTTCATGCAATAAAGTAATGAGAAACGAGTATTTATTCAAATTCCCGTTTACGCTGATGCGGTGATTTTTATTCAAATGTTTGTTGCGATAATCGCCCAGCTTTGTCAGCCGTTCGCGCGTTACGGTAATATGTACCTTATATTCATTCAGATAAAAAGCCACATCTTGAAACGAACCTTCAGGCAAAAAATGATTTAGTTGATCGAGTGGGGATTCTTTTTTATGCATCTGGTTTTTTTCGGGCAAGTTTCATTAATTGAATTACTTCAACGGATGTATAAATAATATAAATAGCCATGGCGGTAAATAAAGAAGGCTTATTTACTTCACCATGCATGACAAGAATATAAATGACAATGGCAATTACGATCACAAATAATTTGAGCAAAGTGGAAGAATAAACGCCCCTGATAAAAGCGTTGATGTTCGTAGATGAAACTCCTTTTTTTTGAATAAAAAATCCGAAGAAACTTAACAGAAAAAGGATGACATTGGAAGTAAGTAAAAAACCAATATTAAAACCTAAAGCGATAAGGGAATTTTTAAAAATAAAAACAAGAATATTTATCAAAATAAAAAGAAGCATTACCGGTGAAAAATTTTTTAAAAGAAGTGATTTCATTTTTTTGAAGTGTCTTTAATAATTTTAAAAATAAGGCCGGCAATGATTAATAGCGGCAATAGCCAAACCAGCAAAGGAAAAGAAATTTTTAGCCATTTATCTAATTGTATCCCAAGAAATATCCCCACTCCAATGCTTACCAGAAACTGAGCCCCCATTCCTGCATAGTGCATTAATTCACGATTCGTTTCTTTTCTTGTTTTCATTTTTTTAATTTCTATATTCATAGGGTTTCCCCTAGGCTAGAATATTTCGCCCTTCCAGGGCTTGTAAGAAATCATTTCAATTTCTATATACCTTTTACTCGCTACTTTCTAGTTGTTTTCAAAACAGCCTTATCTGGCGGCAGTTCATTTCCTTTCAAAATTCTTTCAATATTGTCAAAATATTGCTGTTTTAAAATCAATGTTTTTTCAATCGAATCGGCTTTCAGTTTTAGCGATTCGTACTCAGTATTAGAACCGGCTTTTCCATAGCCTGGGATATAATATTTTAATGGCGTGAAAGCAATCAATGCAATTGTAAGGCCCACTAAAACAATAAACATAATACTCAGCGCCACATATACGGTGAAGCGGTTTAATTTGAAAGCAACAATTTCTTCATACGTATTTTCGTTCAAAATCACCAGCCGGTATTTATTACGGATCCTTTTTAAAAAACTGTTTTGCGGCTTCGGCTGCATATTTGTATTTTAGGTTGTTAAAAATAATATAGGCTTCGCATTTAGCGGCATATTAGCTTAAAATAACCGTATTTTTAAAATAAATTTGCAAAAAAAGTGCAGCCAGTAAAAGCACTTTTATTGCAGATTCTTATTTTATAAAACGAAAAAATATTCATGAATAACCGGCTCATAAGGTTGATATCTGCTTTGTTATTATTGTTTTTTTTATTGCCATCAGCGCATGCACAAATAGGTAAGATCTCTTTCGATCTTCAAAAAGATAAGCCACAAAAATTTAAAGACAAACAACTAAGGTCTGAAAAAACAGGGCAAAAAAAATTTACAATCCCAAGAAAATTTGTTCAAAACACTACAAGTCATTACAATTATTTTTATAACGCGAACAATAAAATAAAATCAGTCATTGAGCTCGCGCGCATCGCAACCAAAGATGATTATTCAAAATTGCTGCCTTATTATAGTTATTCATTGAATAATACTGCTGCACAAAAAAAGGAACTTGATTCTGTAATCCTGAAGGCGACTGCCGGAATTTTACTTCATG
>JBQCFI010000349.1:0-8714 GCA_051959325.1 Ginsengibacter sp.
TTGCTGAAAACAGGAATGGTAAATTCAGTTACAAGAACTTTTTCACCGATCACTGAAGTATGGTGGAAAAGTCCTGCGCCTGATTGGAAAGGCAAGCCGGCGGATGCACAAATTATTGTTACCGGATTTAGCACCGATGTCGATTTTACAAAAACTATGGGGGTGAAAGTTTTGCAGGGAAAGGATTTCATCGGATTGCCTTCTGATTCATCGGCAATGATGCTGAACCAGGCAGCAGTAATTGCAATGGGTTTAAAAAATCCGATTGGGATGGAAATGAGGTATGGGCCTAAAACATACACCGTCACCGGTGTTACAGGAAATGTGGTAATGGAATCGCCATTTAAACCGGTTGAGCCAATGATGATTTTTTATCGTCCCGATCAGTCTAACATTGTTGATATCCGGTTGAATCAAACCGCTGAATTACCGAAAGCATTGCATTCAATTGAGACCGTTTTTAAAACTTACAATCCTTCTGTTCCTTTTGAATACCAGTTTGCCGATCAGGAATTTGGAAAGAAGTTTATTACCGAAGAATTGATCAGCAAACTCACCAACATTTTTGCAGGGCTGGCGATATTTATCTGCTGCATCGGCCTTGCGGGCCTCGCATCATTTACTATCGAAAAACGAATCAGGGAAATTGGAATCAGGAAAGTTTTGGGCTCATCTGTACAACAGATATTGTTCTTGATTTCGAAAGAATTTTTAAAACTGGTTTTGGTTGCTTTTCTAATTGCCGTTCCTATCGCGTGGTGGGCGATGAATAGCTGGCTTCAAAAATATGATTACAGAATTGATATCAGTTTGTGGTTATTTGTGGCAGTTGGTTTTGGAATTTTGTTACTGACGTTAATTGTCGTCAGCCTCAACACAATAAGAGCAGCAACATCAAATCCTGTGAAGAGTTTGAGAAGTGAATAATGTGGTGGTGTACTAATGAGCTGATGTGAAAATGAAGAATCGTGATATTTATTGGTTTACTGGTATAATACCAATGCGTATACCAAATTAGGAATATCCTCGAATTAAAAGTCATGATAAAGAATTATTTCAAAGCAGCGGTAAGAAATTTGAGCAGTAATAAACTTTATTCTGCTGTAAATATTTTTGGACTTGCCGTCGGAATCAGTTCATCATTGGTAATTTTTTTGATTGTTCAATACGACTTCAGTTTCGATAAATTTGAAAAAGGCGCGGATCGGATTTACAGGGTTGTTTCCCACGATGCTCATGATGCAAGAGTGCCTTTTCCAATGGTCGGCGCGTTGCGTGATGAAGTGACAGGATTGAATGTGGTGGCGCCTCTCATGGTTTGGGATTATGACGTAAAATTGAGTGTAAATAAATCGCAAAATGTGATGCCTCTTGATTTTAAAAATGAGCCAAACATCATTTTTACGGATAATGAATATTTTAAACTCATCAATTATAAATGGTTAGCAGGCTCAACGCAATCTTCATTATCAGCGCCTAATCAAACTGTAATAACTGAAGAAAATGCAAAAAGATTCTTTCCCAATCTTTCCTTAAATGAAATTATCGGAAAAGAAATTACTTTCAATGATACAGTACTGACAACGGTGACCGGAATTGTAGAAAATCTAAAGGCACATACAGATTTTAATTTTCAGACGTTTGTCTCAATTGCTACACGCAAATCTTTGCATCCGCATCAATCTCCAAACTGGAAAATTGGTTCTTCCCAACTGTTTTTAAAACTGGCAAAAAATGCAAGGCCAAAAGATATTAATGATCAAATACAAAAGATCTTTCGGTCACACACTGGCGGCTCTGATATGCAATATAGCCTGCAACCGTTGTCAGCTTTGCATTTTAGTAATGTCACTGACGACTTTGTAGAAAGGAAAGCCTATATGCCGGCACTTTATGGCTTAATGGCTGTAGCGGGAATCTTATTGCTTTTGGCTTGTATCAATTTTGTGAACCTGACTACTGCACGGGCGTCAGAAAGAGCCAAAGAAGTAGGAATTCGTAAAACGCTGGGAGGTTCGAAAAAGCAACTGATGTTTCAGTTTTTGGTTGAAACATTTTTAATGACATTACTCGGAACTTTTCTTTCAATACTTTTTGTTCCTCTGTTATTGAAAGCTTTTGCAGATTTCATTCCTCAAGGTGTTCAATTTAATATTCAACAACCTGCTATCCTCTTATTCTTAATTGGTATTACGCTTTTTGTTAGTCTTTTATCCGGCATTTATCCGGCCTTGATTCTTTCTTCTTATAAACCTGTCACTGTTTTGAAAAATCAAATCGTTGCCTCGGGAACTACGCGGCAATTATTTTTTAGGAAAATACTCACCGTTTCACAGTTTGTCTTTGCACAGGTTTTTATAATTGCCACACTGGTAGTAGGCCAACAAATACCTCTTGAACTCAACAAGGATATGGGTTTTAAAAAAGATGCGATCATTTATTTTGGAACAAATTATAGAGATACTTCTACGGCAAAAAGAAAAGTTTTGTTCCAAAAGTTGAAGGCTATACCGGAGATTGCGAAGGTAAGCCTTGCGGGGTTTCCACCATCTACTCCGGGTGCATTGGGCTTTAATATAAAATATAAAACCGAAAAAGAGAATATTGATACGCAAGTCAGGATAAAGCCGGCTGATACGAATTATCTGAAATTATATCAACTGACATTGTTAGCTGGAAACAACTTTCCGTACAGCGATACAGTGAACAGCCTGGTTATTAATGAAAAATGTTCGCAGATGCTTGGATTTAAAAATCCACAAGCCGCTGTCGGAAAATATGTTGAGACAAACATGTATCCTGAAAAATTTCCTATTGTCGGGGTTGTGTCTAATTTCATTCAGGGATCACTGCACGATGAAATAATGCCCTTGGTACTTTTTAACGATCAAAGTATGGAGCTTACGTTTAATGTGGCTTTAAAACCCGAAAATGCAGAACACACGTCCTGGAAAACTGCAATAAATAAAATTCAAAAATCATTTAAAGAAATTTATCCGGATACTGAGTTTCAAATTCATTTTCTTGACGCAAGCATTGCCAAATATTATACTGCCGACCAAAACCTTTCGACATTATTAAAGTGGGCTACAGGACTTGCCATAGTGATAAGTTGTCTCGGTTTATTTGGATTGGTAATTTATACAACCAATCAAAGAACAAAGGAAATAGGTATCCGGAAAGTAGTAGGAGCAAGTGTTTCAGAAATAATAACGTTATTGTCCAAAGATTTTTTAAAATTAATTTTTATTGCGTTCTTAATAGCCCTTCCCATTGTTTTGATTGCAGCAAATAAATGGTTGGAAAGCTTTGCTTTTAAAATTCATTTAAGTGTGTTGGTTTTTATAATTGGTGGATTAATTATGTTACTTCCTGCATTGGTTATTTTGTTTTTTAGAACTTATAAATCAGCTATTGCCAATCCGGTAAAAAGTTTGAGAAGTGAATAATGTGGTGGTGTACTAATGAGCTGATGTGAAAATGAAGAATCGTGATATTTGTTGGTTTACTGGTATAAAAGGAATCACACAAAATTTTGAACAACTATCAACTTCAAGTAAGACCTAAGAATATGTTTCAAAAATTATCCAAAAAATCAACCGCATTTAAAATCGGAATTCCGCGGAACGGATTAAGTACCAGAAGATCTTTATCGCCGGTGATCATGCAGGAAGCGTTTGCTGCAACTGCTAATTCAAGAAATTTATTGTCTTTAGAATCGCGGCAAGCGGTAATACTTTCATCAGGGGAAAAGAATAATATAACTGCCCTATCCATTGCCGTGGCAGTCGTTGTTCCTTCAATCAGGGAAGCACTAATCAAACTATTTGTATCAAATACAAAGAGCTTATTCATCTTTCAGAATTTTCTCAAGAATTTCTTCTGTAAGTCCACGCTCTTTCATTTTACCGCGAAGCTCATCCAAATACTGGAGAAAGTCTTCTTTAGAATCAGCAAGTTCCTTTGCCAATGTGATATTCACTTGTTGAGAAACTTTGTTTCTGCGTTTTTGCGACGAAAGCCGCCATTTTTTAGCCGTTTCATCATCTACTTCAATTACAATCCGTTCCATAATCTTTCTTTTTTATTCTTCTCAAAAATACTAAAAATAAGGCCTTAAAAATACTAGCTCATGTTTAAGAATTACTTTAAAATCGCTTTTAGGAACCTCCAACGTAACAAGGTTTATTCCTTCATAAATATAGCAGGGTTGAGCCTTGGACTGGCAGCTGCGATGCTCATCATTTTGTATGTGAAAGATGAAGTGAGTTACGATCGATTTCAAAAAAATATTGGTAATGTCTATCGCATCACATTCACGATGCTAAATAAAGATGGAGGGATCGAACACAGAGATGGAATTAGCGGTTATTTCCAGGGACCAAAATTTACGGAAAATGTTCCGGGCATTCGCTCCTTTGTAAGAATTCAAAGCGGGGGACTCGATATTAAAAATGGAACGGATGTAAATTCAGAAGAGATGCTGAAAGTAGATTCATCTTTTTTTTCGGTTTTTTCATTTCCATTGCTAAGCGGCAATCCGAAAACCTGTTTATCAAATCCTTATTCCATCGTACTTTCAGAAGATGAAGCCAAAAAACAATTTGGAACAGCAGACGCGGTTGGAAAAACCATGATGATAAGAAATGACAGCACATTTGTTCCCTATTCAGTAACTGCTGTTGCTAAAAGATGTCCTCAAAATTCTTCCATAAAATTTGACATCCTGCTTCCTTTTCGTCCTTCGCCCCAGGATTTACAATCAAGTGAAAACTGGTTCAATTTTTTTCTGAACACATTTGTTGTGCTTGATCCAAAAGCGAATGTTGCGACAGTAGAACAACAAATGCAGCAATTTTATGATCGTGATTCTAAAGAAGCGCTCAAAATGATCACTGAAAAATATGGCGCAGTTTTCGGTAAAGCTGAATATGGGCTACAACCAATGGCTGCGATGCATTTGAGCAAAGATTTCCCAGCAAACACCGGCCTTGTAGGCGCAAGTAATCCTGTATATTCCTATATTCTTTCAGGCATTGCTTTATTTATTTTATTGATTGCCTGCATCAATTTTGTAAACCTGACTGTTGCCCGTTCATTAAAGCGTGCAAAAGAAATTGGCATCAGAAAAGTAGTCGGTGGCAACAGGAAACAATTGATGACTCAGTTTCTTAGCGAATCATTTATTTTATGTTTCATTGCTTTTGTGATGGCGTTAGGCATTGTGAAATTGGTGCTGCCTGTGTTCAATGATCTTTCCAATAAAGCCCTTTCGCTTTCATATCTTTTTGACGCAAGACTGATAGCATTTTATATCGTTCTTTTTATAGTTACCAGTTTGCTTGCGGGTTTTTATCCAGCTATAATTTTGTCTGGCTTCAATCCGGTGCAAACGCTTTACAGCCGTTTTACTTTATCAGGTAAAAATTATTTACAGAAAAGTTTGGTAGTGCTTCAATTTGCACTTGCTTCTTTTTTGATTTGCGCTACCATCATTATTTATTTACAATTTAATTTCTTGACGACAGAAAAATTAGGTTATGATGACAGCAATCTTGTTTTGGTCAATAAAGATTTAACCCGTGATGAAGCAAAATTATTTAAGGAGCAGCTAATGAAAGATCCGGACATTGTTGGTGTAGCGCCAAAGAATGGCGGCTATTGGGGCACACGGGCAAAAGTAAATGGAGATTCAACGATTGATTTTGCTTATGAAACGATTGATGAAACATACCTGCCATTATTAAAAATTTCGCTTGCCAGCGGAAGAAATTTTTCCAAAGACTTTCCATCCGATTCTACACATTCGGTTTTGATAAATGAATCTTTTGCCAAACAGGCCGGATGGGAAAATCCGCTCGGAAAAGAAGTGAATTTCTGGATAAATAATAAAAAATTTACCGTGATCGGGGTGGTGAAAGATTATCATTTTGAGGCGTTAAGCAAAAAGATAGGTCCTCAATTGTTTACCATGGATCCAGCAAATAGTTTTGGAATGGTCAACATCAAAATTCGGCCAAACACAGCTGGTTCTTCTCTTGCTTACATTCAAAAAACATTTAAAAGTTTATTTCCGCTCACTCCATACAGCTACTCGTTTAAGCTGGATGAAAACAGGAAGAACTATGAAGCAGAAGCAAAATGGAAACAGATCATGTTGTTTGGCGCAATTCTTACGATTTTTATTTCCTGCATCGGATTGTTTGGATTGTCAGTTCTTTCTGCCGAAAAAAGAACCAAAGAAATTGGGATACGGAAAGTATTAGGTGCGTCTGTAGGTAGCATTATCACAGCGTTATCAACCGATTTTTTAAAACTGGTTATTTTATCCATGTTAGTGTCAATACCTGCTGCCTGGCTTGTTGCCGGGAAGTGGCTGGAAAATTATCCGTACAGGATTTCATTAAGTTGGTGGATGTTTTCAATTGCAGCAATCGTGGTGGTAATGATCGCATTGGCAACCGTTAGTTTCCAGGCAATAAAAGCAGCAGTAGCGAATCCTGTGAAGAGCTTGAGAACAGAATGAGAATAATTTGAAATGTAAAAATGAAATACTTAGGTAACCGGTATCCATAGACGAAAAATAATTTGAAAATAAAAATCCAAATTATTTCTCCTTTTACTGAAAAATAAAAAGTAAAGAGTTTTAGTAAATCAGAAATCAAAAAATCAAACATCAGAAATCATTTTCTATGTTTAAAAATTATTTCAAAACCGCCTTCAGAAGTCTAAGCCGTAAAAGGAATTACGTGGTTATCAACATCGCTGGCTTAGCTGTTGGTATTGCCGTTTGTATGATCATTTTTATCATCATACAATTTCAAACCAGCTTTGATACTTTTCATTCAAAGAAAGACCGCATCTATCGTGTCTTGACTGAAAAGCATCATGCAGAAGCAGGAACTATTTCTTATGAAAAAAATGTTCCTTTTCTAATGCCCGAAGGACTGAAAACTTCTTTCCCCCAGTTGCAACAGGTTGCACCAGTTTATGCAAGTCACAATGATGAGTTACAGGTTCTTGATGGTAATGGAACCCCTGTCAGAAATTTTAAAGAGCAAAGCGGTGTATTTTATACATCGCCTGCTTTTTTCAAAATATTTGATTTCCCGTTGCTGGCAGGTTCGTATGAATCTTTAAAAGATCCGAACAATGTTTTACTTACAAAAGAAATTGCTGAAAAATATTTTGGTGATTGGAAAACTGCAGTAGGTAAAACCATTAAGCTAACGGGATATTACAGCATTGGTGCGGCATTGTTTCAGTTTCCGGCGGTAGCGTTGAAAGTTTCAGGCATTCTGGCCTCGATACCGGCAAATACAGACTTTCAGTTAAAATTAGTTATTGCTTATGGAACCGAATTTACCGGGGATAAAAAATACGGATTTCAGCAACGCGATTGGAACGGAACAGCGCCTGATTTTGGTTGTTATGTTTTGTTACCTCCAAATATTTCTGTCGACAATTTTAATGAACAATTAGCGACATACGCAAGAAAGATGGCGCCGCTTGACAATAAGGACAGCTATGTTATACAACCATTAAGTGCAGTACATTATGATGCAGAAGCTGGCAATTTTAGTAACAAAACAATCAGTCATGAACTGATAAATGTTTTGTGGCTGATTGCGGCATTCATTCTGTTAATCGCCTGTGTAAACTTTGTCAATCTTTCTACTGCCCAGGCGGTGAACCGCGCAAAGGAGATTGGTGTAAGAAAAGTTTTAGGAAGTAGTAAATCTCAATTGCAGATTCAATTCATTGTTGAAACATTTTTGATCGTTACAATTGCTGTCATACTTGCAGCAGGTGTTACAACTCTTGCCATACCTTCTGTAAATAATCTTTTAGAACTTTCGCTTTCATTCAACATACTGACTAATCCTGCTATTATTTTATTTCTTTTGGCTGTAACCGTTGTGGTAACGGCACTTGCCGGTTTTTATCCTTCAATTGTTTTGTCGCGTTTCAATCCAATTAATGCTTTAAAAAGTAAAGTCACAGCAAATACCTCAAAGGGAATTTCATTAAGAAGAGGATTGGTGGTGTTTCAATTTATCATTGCCCAGGCACTGATCATCGGAACACTGATCATTGTAAAGCAGATGAATTATTTTATGAATCGTCCGTTGGGCTTTGATAAAGATGCGATTGTGAATGTGCCTTTCCGCCCGGATAGTACCGGAGATAGACTGACAGATTATTTAAAGCAGCAGTTATTATCAAAAGGTGTGCAGACAGTCAGCTTCAATTCCAGGTCTCCGATGGAAGACAATGATAATAGGTTTACCACTTTCAGGTTTGACAATGCAATAAAGGACGCCGGGTTCCAGGCTATTGTCAAATTCGCTGACACTGATTATGTGCCGACTTATAAATTACAATTGGTAGCCGGAAGAAATTTGCAGGCATCAGGTTGGACAAGAGAATTTTTGGTGAATGAAGCGTTCGTAAAAAGCCTGGGACTGAAAAAACCTGAAGATATATTGTACAAACAAGTAAGCATAATGGACGGTCTGATAAAATGTCCTGTTGTAGGTGTATTGAAAGATTTCAATGACAGGTCTTTACGGCAGAACCTCGCACCATTACTCATAACTACAAACAGCACCATGTATCGCCAGGCTTCCATCAAACTTTCAATAACAGACATTCCTTCTACCATGCAGGCAATCAAAAAAATATGGGAGCAAACATTTCCAAATAACGTGTAT
>JBQCFI010000350.1:0-9026 GCA_051959325.1 Ginsengibacter sp.
ACTCGAAGACAATTAAAACAACAGCAAAAACGGTTATCCACATTTGCTGAATATCTTTTTATCTTAATAAGCTGGTATGGAGTGTAATTTGGGTTTTAATAAAAAAACTTATGGAAACTCGAACAAGAAATACGATTGTTTTTATGCCCAACGATAGCCTTATGGAAGTCTCTTATTACTGTTCGGATGCAAGGCTAAACGAAGATGAAAAAGTAGTACATACTCAGTTGATCATTCAATTCGATGACTGCGTCTGCTCCATGAAAATCGACCGTTCATTTTATTCAAATAAAAATGCATTAGAACGGATCGTCCATAATAAAGTTATTAATGCCAAAGGACATTTGTGTTAGTTTTCAGCAAACAAATAAATAAAGCATTTTAGGTTTTAGAAAAAAGGTTGCCGCCTAAAAAACGGCAACCTTTTATAAAATCAATTAGTGAGTTCCCGTAGAATCTGCAGGATTGCCCTGACCAATTAAATCCATGAACTGGTTCAGTTTCGGAGTGATAATAATTTCTGTGCGCCTGTTCTTTGATTTGCCATCGGGAGTATCATTGCTGGCAACCGGATTGTATTCACCACGTCCCCCGGCAGTAAGGCGTTTCGGATCTACGCCATAATTATTTTGCAACGCCTGTACGACAGATGAAGCCCTCAGCGCACTCAAATCCCAATTATTCCGGATGTTAGGTTTTGAGATAGGAACATTATCAGTATTGCCTTCTATCAATACATCATAATCTTTATAATCGGTGATGATCTTCGCGATTTTTGAAAGCGTACTTCCTGCCCTGTCTGAAATTTCATAACTGCCGGATTTGTAAAGCATATTATCTGAGAGAGAAATATAAACTACTCCTTTTAAAACTTTTACATCCACATCCTGCATTTCGTCTTTGCTGAGCGACCTGGTGAGATTATTTGTGAGAACCATATTCAGAGAATCGCTTTTACTTTTGGAAGCGATGAGTTCCTGAATATATTTATTCGATGCATTAATTTCATCTACCAGTTTGGAAACATTCACATTTCCCTGGCTGGCGGATGTAAGACATTTATCCAGAGCTGCCTGGAGGGATTTCACATGCTCTAGCTCCGCATTTATTCTGTCCTGCAATCCGGAAATCTGAACATTCGCCCTGTCCAAATTGCTTTTGCATTGTTCGCCATCCCTTACAAGCTGGCTATTGGTAGCTTGCAGGCTGTTGTAGCTGGACTGCAAAGCATTGAACTTTTTTGTACTTACACAACTGCTGAGAAATAACAGGGCCGAAGCCGCAGCGATTAAACTAAAATTAATTTTCACGTTTAATAGATTTTAAATTAACAAAGATGAAGGTATTTAACAAAATTCCCGCCAAGATAATGATTTTCTGACTTTGCGGCTTTATCAATCAGTAATGCTTCGTAGTAAAAGTAAATAAATAACAGTTTTCCTATTAACAAAAATAAAATAAAGTAAGCTTTTCCAATTCAACATGTTTAGAATATAATATCTCAAACTGACTCTTAACCAAAACAAAATAACAATCTGAGTTATTTGTTCTTTTGCTGAAAAAATGTTTTTGTGATCGAAACAATTATTTCACTACAAAAGTTTTTTTATCTCTTCCGATTCCTGTTAATGTTAATGACTTCCATTGTTTTGGCAAAGTAGTTTTTAATTGAACAATGCCTTCCCTTGTAATATCCAAACCGCCGAAACCAAAAAGAACACTCTGTAAATAGCCACCGGCCCCGGTAGCAAAATACGGATTGGTACCTCCTGCAGTTTCTGCCATTACACCGAACGGTGGTAACTTATTCGGAATGTATGCCTTTTCGAATGCATCCCAGGCTTTTGCAGGTTGGTTTAGTCTCGCATATAAAACAGCAAATATGGCGTGGGTCATTGCCGGCGATCCTTCACCGACACGGCTTTCATAGTATTCAAGATCTTTTTTTATCTGCGCAGGATCGGTAATTTCTTTTAACGGATAAGCCAGCAAATTCACATCAGCCTGTTTTATTTTGATTCCATTATATCCTGCATATTCTGCTGTAACACCATTCGACAATCTCAAAATCGGAATATTGTTTTCGACATTTATCCAATCCGTATCAACCGGTTGATTCAAAATTCTTGCAGTCATTACTGCGTAATTCAAATTCGCTTTTGCTGCGGCATTTGTAAACGCATTGTTGTCAACATTCTCGGCCCATTCATCTGCGGCCACTACATTATTAATATCATAATGACCTGGCCCATTCCTTTCCACACGGCTTGTCCAGAAATCAGCGCATTCTTTTATAATCGGAAAACCACGTTCGCGAAGCCATGTTGTGTCCTGCGTTACACAAAAATAATTCCATGCAGCAATGGCCACATCCGCGGTAATGTGATGTTCAAACGGGCCGCTCAAAGCCCAAACCGGTGTTTCTTCATATCCGCTGGCCGCGCTTTCCCACGGATACATCGCTCCTTTAAATCCATGAGCAAATGCATTTTGTTTTGCTTCAGCCAACCTTTGATACCGGTATTCAATCATGCTCTTTGCCATTTCAGGATGCAACACAAGTATGGCCGGAAACATCCATAATTCTGCATCCCAGAAAACATGGCCATTATAACCAAGTCCGCTCAAACCCATTGGGGACGGACTATAAGCAGTTCCTGATCTTACAAAAGAATACAAATGATACATGGCAGAATGGACATCACGTTGGCTTGCTTCATCACCGTTTATCACGATATCACTTTTCCATAAATCATCCCATGCAGCGTTATGAAATTGAATTAATTTTTGTGTGCCCTGAAGTTTTGCATAAATAACATAACGTTCTGCTTCATTCAATGGATCATCAACCTGCGCAGAAGTAATCGACGCTCCGGCAATGGCAAAATGATAAACAGTTCCGGCTTTCAGATTCTTTTTAAACTTAGCAAGATGCATATTGTTATCCCACATTTCATGGATCAATTCGGGCTCAGAACCAAACGGTTCATCAAACAAAAAAGTGGTGCATGAACCGAAAGTCAACTTGCCGGTGGGGCTTTTAGCCACTGATGCAAGCAGGCTCAATTTTACATGAGGACGATCTATCTGGTTGTAATAATTCTGCACATCACGCAATGCATCGGGCGCTTCCATTACGCTTGCAGGAATGATCTCAATATCTTTTTTAGCAGTAATGGTAACATCTACCAACACATTGTAGGGCAGATTGCGAAGTGCATAATAAGTATAAGAAACCGTTGCTTTATCCAGGTAATCGAAAGTGGTATTAAAACCCGCGTGTTTCATATCCAAAACCTGCCGCATATTTTTTGCGTCTCCTGCACCGATGCGATGGCCATCAATGTCCAGATTCATATCGACGAGATTGAAGCTCTTTAAAAAATTGCTAACCATGCCGCGGCCGTATTGGTCATAAGCTCCATTCAGCACCACAGTTTTACATTTCAACGGCTCTGCAGAAGAAACAATTCCAATCATTCCGTTGGCAACGGTTTCACCATAATAATTATTCGGGTCAATTTTACCAGCAACAATTTTCCACGTATCGGTTTTTTGAGAGAAAGAAAAGAAAAAGGAAAATGAAAATAAAATAATCGCAAGATTTTTTTTCATGTATCAAACTTTTTAGATTGAATAATTGGCAATAAATGTAAACTTAATTGTTATAAAAAAAACAGCATAAAAATATAGTCATGGCAGTGAGCAAACAAAGAAATAGTAGCAATTCGCGTTTTTAAAAATTTTTAATTAAAAATAAAATTGCTATAAAAAATATCATCTTATTATCACTATCTTTCAGTCTTCAAACATTACCTTTAGTTAATAAATACCATTTCTATTCTCTATTCAATCAGATTTTAATGAAGTACATTTTTGAGGTTTTCCTTCTCCTGATGCTGTTTTCATGTAAACAAAAAAAGGAAGAGCCGCTATTTCAATTGATGAATAATACGGGCATCAATTTCGACAATGAAGTAACGGATGGAAAATTGGAAAACAGTTTTCTTTTCCGCAATTTTTATAACGGCGGTGGAGTGGCGATCGGGGATTTGAACAATGATGGCTTGGCAGATGTGGTACTCACTTCCAACATGGGTGAAAACAAAATTTATCTCAATAAAGGCAATTTTAAATTTGATGATCTCACAGCAAAATCAGGATTAAAACAGGATAGCATGTGGAGCACGGGCGTTACATTGGTTGATATTAATAATGATGGCTGGCTGGATATTTTTATTTGCAATTCAGGACATATGACCAATGGAAACCGGCGAAATAAATTGTACATCAATAACCATAATATGACTTTTACTGAAGAAGCTCATAAGTATGGTTTGGACATCGTAGGATATACAACCCAGGTTTCTTTTTTCGATTATGATGGTGATGGTGATCTGGATTGTTTTATGATCAACAACAGCCCGATTCCGGTAAATACATTGAACAACGCCAACCGCCGGGATCTTCCCGATTCGCTTTGGAATGTTGCTGCTTTTTTGAAAGGTGGCGGAAATCATTTATATAGAAATGACAACGGCCACTTTACAGAAGTTACACAAAAGGCGGGTATTCACAGCAGTTTGATCAGTTTTGGCCTCGGCGTTTCTGTGGGTGATATTAATGGCGATGGCTGGCCTGATGTATATGTTTCCAACGATTCTTATGAAAGGGATTATTTATACATTAATCAAAAAAACGGAACTTTTAAAGATGAGACAGATGATTGGATTCAGCACATGAGCATGTCTTCAATGGGTGCGGATATCGCCGATATAAATAATGATGGCTATCCTGAAATATTTACAACGGATATGCTTCCTGAAAATGATTACCGGTTAAAAACAATGGGTTCTTTTGATAATGTTGATTTATTTAACAGCAAGGTGAAATCAGGTTTTTCTTATCAATATGTAAAAAATTGTTTGCAGTTAAATAATCAAAACGGAAAATTTATTGACATTGCAAATTTTAGCGGCGTTTCCGCTACAGACTGGAGCTGGGGCGCATTAATGTTTGACGCGGATAATGACGGATACAATGATATTTATGTGTGCAACGGCATTAATCGAGACGTCACCAATCTCGATTTTATGGATTTTTTTGCAAATGATGTGATTCAAAAAATGGTGCTTACCGGTAAAAAAGAAGGTGTGGATGAAGTACTCAAAAAAATTCCACAAACACCGATGATTAATAAAGCCTTTAAAAATCTGGGCAACTTAAGATTTGAAGATATTGGCGAATCGTGGGGATTCACTCAACCATCCTATTCCAATGGCGCGGCGTATGGCGATCTCAACAACGACGGCACTTTAGACCTTATTGTGAATAATGAAAACGGGCCGGCGTTTGTTTATAAAAATAATTCACGTGAAATAAACAAGAACAATTTTATCGGAATATTTTTGAAAGGAACGGATAAAAATACGTTTGCCATTGGCAGCAGCATCAAAGTGTATGCGGGCAATGAAATTCTCACGCGCGAAGTAATTCCCAGCCGCGGCTTTCAATCTTCTGTAGATTATAAGCAAATAATTGGGCTGGGTAAAAACAAGAAAATAGATTCGATGATCATCATCTGGCCGGATCGCACTTACACAAAATATGACCATCCACCCTTGGATACGGTGTTGGTAGTTAATCAGCCTTTGAATCAGAAATTATATCACGATAGACTCAGTAAACTAATAAATACTGTGATTTTTGATTCTGTGAAAAACAATTTTGACAGACACCAGGAAGATGACAATGTTGATTTTTATTATGAAAGGAATATTCCGGAAATGCTTTCGAGGGAAGGTCCAAAAGCCGCTGTAGGCGATGTTGATGGAGATGGTCTCGATGATATTTATATCGGTGGAACTAAAGGACATCCTGGTCAATTGTACCTGCAAACAAAATCAGGAGAATTTATAAAAAAGAAAGAGCCCGTTTTTGATCAATATTTGGATTTTGAAGATGATGCGGTGTTATTTTTTGATGCAGATAATGACGGCGATCTGGATTTGTATGTTGGCCCTGGAGGCAATGCCAACCAGACTTTCAGCAGGCAAATGCAAAGCCGGTTATATAAAAATGATGGCAAAGGAAACTTCACCATTGATGTAAACGCGTTTCCCGCAAACGGTATGAATACGGGTGTTGCAATCGCTTACGATTTTAATCATGATGGGTTTCAGGATCTTTTCGTCGGGGGAAGAAATGTGCCAAGAGAATATGGAGTTTCGCCTTCCAGTTATCTTTATATAAATGACGGCAAAGGTCATTTTACCGAAATTGCGAAAACAAAAAATCGGGATATAGCCAATATCGGAATGGTCACCGGAGCAGTGTGGGCCAATGTTACAGGCGATTCAACGAAACAGTTAGTTATAACGGGCGAATGGATGGCACCGAGAATCTTTTCCTATAATGGCGATCATTTTGCAGAAATAAAATCAAATCTGAATAATCTTTTCGGATTGTGGCAAACCGTTACTGCTGCTGATGTAAACGGTGATGGAAAAATGGATTTGATCCTTGGGAATATCGGCGAAAACTTTTATCTGCGACCCGATTCTGCGAATCCGGTGAAGTTGTGGATTAACGATTTTAATCAGAATGGCAGCCTTGATAAAATTCTTACTTATACCATTGAACACAGAGATGTGCCAGTTTTTTTAAAGAGCGATATGCAGGATGAAATACCAGGAATCAAAAAGCAAAATCTGAAGCATGAGGATTATGCAAAAAAATCCATACAGCAACTATTTCCGGAAGAAGTGATAAAAAAATGCACGGTAAAAACGTTTAATTATCCTTCATCAATTGTAGCGATCAACGAAGGGAACGGAAATTTTAAAATTGAAAAATTACCAGTAATGACACAACTTTCATCGATAAATTCCATTCGTTCCTTGGATGTAAATGGTGACGGAGAAAATGATCTGATTTTAGGTGGAAACCTTTCTACCTTCCTTCCCCAATTTGAAAGATTGGATGGAAGTTTTGGCGATGTTTTATTAAATGATGGTAAAGGAAATTTTAAATGGGTGATGCAAAAGAAAACCGGTTTGGATGTAGAAGGAATGGTAAGAGATCTGGTAACCATTCCACAAAAAAATGGAACCTATGTTTTATTTCTGCGGAACAATGATTATCCTGTTTCCTATTTTTTAAAAAATGACAAAACAGCTGTTATAAAAAACCGCGTATCCAAATAAATATGAAGCCCGATTCCCTTTTTTATTGCAGTGGATGCAAATTTTCGCTCGCCGTTTTAAACGCTTTTATTTTACTAAATCTTTCTTTTTCCGGATGCAAAACGAAACCAAATGTTGCGCCTGTTTTTGAATTAATGAAGGATTCGCGAACAGGATTGCATTTTGAAAATAAACTGACACCAACACAGCAATTCAATATTTTTAACTATCTCTATTTTTATAACGGGGCCGGCATCGGTGCAGGTGATTTTAATAATGACGGAAAAATAGATTTGTTTTTTGCATCAAACCAGGGACAAAATAAAATGTACCTGAACAAAGGAAATTTACAATTTACTGATGTCACAGATGAAGCAAAAATTCCGAATGATGGCGGGTGGTCAACCGGAATTTCTGTGGTAGATATTAATAACGATGGTCTGCTCGATATTTACATTTGCCGTGTTGGAAATTATGAAACATTACGCAGTCACAACCAACTGCTTATTTGCCAGGGGATAGATAAAAACGGCGTCCCATATTATAAAGATGAAGCCCATGAATACGGTTTGGATTTTTCAGGATTTAGTACGGAAGCGGTATTTTTTGATTACGACGGCGATGGCGATTTGGACATGTACCTGATGAATCATACGGTTCATCAAAATGGCACTTTTGGAGTCAGGGAAAAATTATTGGCAACAAAAAGTCCTTACTCCGGCGATCGCATTTACCGTAATAACGGCAACAATACATTTACCGATGTAACAGAGCAATCCGGAATTCATAGCTCTGTTTTAGGCTACGGACTCGGTGTTTGTGTTTCAGATATCAATTTAGACGGATGGCCTGACATCTACGTTGGCAACGACTTTCACGAAAATGATTATCTCTATATCAATCAAAAAAACGGAACTTTCAAAGATGATCTCAACAACGAGATGATGCACACCAGCCAGTTTACCATGGGTGTGGATATTGCCGATCTGAACAACGATGGCTATCCTGAAATTATTTCAATGGACATGCTTCCTTCTGATCCAAAAATCTTAAAAAGCGCATTGGGAGAAGATGAATATGATTTATTTTCTGAGAAGCTTTCTTATGGATATAATTATCAGTACACAAGAAATAATCTCCAGTTCAATCGCCGGAATGGTATGTTCAGCGAAATCGGTTTGTATTCCGGCGTGTATGCCACCGATTGGTCGTGGGCGCCTTTGCTGATGGACTTTGACAATGATGGATTGAAAGATCTTTTTGTTTCAAATGGAATTTCAAAAAGACTAAACGACATTGATTACATCAATTATGTTTCCGGTGATGAGTTGCAGGCAAAAATGCGTTCCAACAAACTGGATAATAACGACATGGCATTGATCGACAAATTTCCACAAACAAAAATTCCAAACCGGTTTTTTAAGAACGAAGGCAATATGGCTTTTGCAGATATCGGGGATGCCGTAAATGGAAACGTTTCTTCGTATTCAAACGGAGCTATCTATGCTGATCTTGATAATGACGGAGATTTAGATGTAGTTACCAATAATATTGACCAACCAGCTTTTTTATACAGGAATACCACGAATAACAAAACGGTAAAACCTTACATCGATATCAAATTGAAAGGCCCTGAAAAAAACATTAATGCGCTTGGCGCGAAAGTAATTTTATATGCAAACGGGGGGATAAGAACTTATGAAAATTACCCGGTTCGCGGCTTTATATCAAGCATGCAAGTGCCCGTGCACATTGGATTAGACAAAACCAAAGTCGATTCTATTTTACTTGTGTGGCCCGACAATACTTACCGGAAAATTGATTACAAAATCAATTCATTAA
>JBQCFI010000351.1:0-9094 GCA_051959325.1 Ginsengibacter sp.
AAACAGAGGGAGCAAATATATTGTGAACTCCGTACGGCTGTATGAGTATTTTGGATTAGAATGGTTCATTCCTTTTGGGGCGGCCAGCATTTTAGATTATATTTTTCATGTACCCCTGGAGGAGCGACAAACAAAAAACGGTTATAATAATTTTTTATCCGATGCTTTTTTTAAACCCCTGGATATTGACTTTAAAAAACCAGATCATTATTTCAAAAAAGCTCATTTTAAAAATATTTTAAAAAAATATTTACCGCAGAAAATTGTGTTATTAATTCAAAATCGGAATTCCTTTAATCAAAAAAATGATCCTAACAATACAATGTATTTAAGAAAAAAGCTTTCTCAAATGACTTATTCACATCAAAAACAAACAACTGAAAGCTTTAATGAGATGTATGCAAAATATTTTATTCATTGCCTCAAACAAGAACTCGGATCAGGGAACATTCGAACAGTCAACAAATAAATAGCCGTAATTCCTGTTTTCACATATACTGATCAAAAGTAAACGCGCAATTTAATTTATTTTGAATCTAAACTTTTTTAAGGACAAGATGGTAACTGAAGGACATCGAAATGCACCCGTTTTCGAATAAGAACCAAAATTTATTTTCCTGCTGGGAAGTGCAAAAAATTACATTACGATAGTGCAAAAAATAAGAGAATGATATAAATTGCGTTGTTTTGAAAATTAAAAAACAAGTCAAAATAGAATTACCATTTCAACTGAGAAAATAGACTGATAAATCGCTTTTGTTTGTATCTGCATCTCAGTTCGTGAGCTCTTTCGAATGAATTATAAATAATCGTAAAAATTCGATAGAAAATGAGTTTTAAACATAGTCCAAAAATATCTATAGTAATTCCAGTTTATAATGAGGAGGGAAATATCAGTGCAATTATAGATAAGATAGATAAAGTTTTTCAGTCAATTGATGATATTAATTACGAAATCATTTTTGTAGATGATGGAAGTACCGATGAAACATTGCCTGTTTTAATTAGCCTGTGTCTCACCAAAACGAACGTTTTTTACATCAGTTTTTCAAGAAATTTTGGAAAAGATAATGCGCTTATTGCCGGATTTAAATGTGCAACGGGAGATGCTCTAATAACCATCGATGCAGATCTTCAGCATCCACCAAATATGATTCCTGAATTCATTCATTGGTGGCAGAAAGGATTTGACATTGTTTATGCCTATAGAAAGGATAAAAATATTCATGCAGGTTTTTTTACCCGGGTACGCTCCAGATTATTCTATAAAGTCATTAGCGCATTTTCTGATGTTAAAATGGAAAATGGTATTTCTGATTATAAGTTGATTGATAAAAAGGTAATTGAAGTAATCAATAAACTTCCGGAAGACAAACCCTTCTTAAGAGGGCTTTTAAAATGGGTTGGTTTTAAGCAAAAAGCGGTGGAATATGAGCCTTGCGAAAGATATTCGGGGGCGACAAAATACAGCCTGATCAGCTTAATAAAACTTGCAACACAAGGATTAACGTCCTTTAGCACGAAACCACTAACATTTGCTATTTATTTAGGTTTTTTCTATTCTGCGACTTCTTTGCTATACATTCCTTATGTTTTGATAAGTTTATATTATCACCTCCAAAGACCAGGATGGGCTTCTGTAATAGTTACCATTGCCTTTTTTGGAGGTCTTCAATTAATGATTATGGGAATTATCGGATTGTACCTAGGCAAAACCTTTATCCAAAGCAAACATCGCCCACGCTATATCGTTCAGTCTTCTAATCTTGATGTAAATAAAGAATTGGTTTTGCATAAATCCTATGATTCTTTTTAAACAATATCATGAATTTTTATAGGAAAAGTTTTCCTGTAAATTAAAATCGCGAAGGAGTAATTGATATGATAACACCAGCCAAAGTAAAAAACAAGGTAAAGCCTTAAGAGCATAAGGCCGTACAAAATTTAATTTTATGAACTCAGGAAAAAAGTCTGTGGAAGACAAGCTGGTAAGGAAGAGTGTAAAAACCAGCAAAATTAAAACTAGTGGTTGAGTTTTATTTTGCAAAATAAACCAAATGCCCACTCCTGTAACGGCAATAATATAGGTAGGACTTTCGGCAGAGGAGCTAAATATAACCACACCTATTAAAGCAAATGCAAGATAACTAAGCCTGAATATTTTGTTTTTAAATTGACTTACCCGCAAAAACGGCAGTGCATAAAATATAGCGCCGGTTATGATAACAATCGAATTCAGATATTTGGTTTTGATGATGTGACGAAACATGCCCATTACCGAAATATTTTGATATTCTGAATAGGTATTCGCCATATGTTTTGCAATTAAAGTATGATACCAATCCAGGTAGCATTGAACGATAAAGGCAGGAGATGAAATAAGCATGGGTAAACAAAACAAAAGAATCAACCAAAAGAAAAAGGAAAGAATAAATTTTAATTTTTCGTTAGTAAAAAAGAAGAAAGCAAGGCCGACAATTCCGTATAATTTAATTAAAATCCCAATTGCAATAAATAAAGTTGCCCAAATTTCTTTTTGCTTTTGTGTATAATTAAATGAGAAAATAATGAGTGCCGCGATAATACAATTAATTTGCATATTCTGTACAGAAGTCATCATCTCCACAGCAGAAACAGTCAAAATAATATTTTGATCTTTATAACAGACCGGCAATTTCCTGATTGCTAAAAATAAAAAAGCTGCATTAAAAATCCCCCAGAAGAAGGCGCCGGTGCTAGTGGAAAAAATAGCAAAAGGAGCAATAAGATAACTGAAAAGCGGCCCATACAAATACGAACCTAAATGCTTTACCGGATCTACAAAATATAAGTCACTTTGATGAATTGTATTCCAAAAAACATTTTCGAATATGAGGTAATTGCCAATATTACCACGTCCAAGCCGGATCTTTAATACTACACCTATAGTGGCAAGCAAAAACCAAAAAACTGCAACAAATGAGATTTTTCTATTGAAGATTTTGAAGTCTTTGATAAGCAAATTCATTCGTTTGTTGATTGCGGCAAAAATAAAAATAAAACCTAAAATCATCGCTTTATTATTGGCTATATTGGACGCCTGCGAATCAAACACTGATCAAGCGAAAAAATTCATTTATCACGGGCGCATTGAGAACACAAGTAAAACTTTTATCTAGATTTGCTTGAACCGCTAAAAATTACATTAAGGATTATAAAATAAAATGCGATCTATTTTACTCACTTTTGACGTTGAAGAATTTGATCTTCCTCTTGAATATGGCGTTCCTATTTCTGTGAATGAACAAATGAGCGTTGGGAAAAAAGGTCTTGACAGGTTAATGGAAGTGTTGCAAGATCCAGAAGTAGATTGTACTCTTTTTACAACAGCAAATTTCGCGGTAAATTTTCCTGCAGATATATTAGAACTGTCTAAAAAACATGAAATCGCCTCTCATACTTTCTTTCATTCTTCCTACAAGCCTGAAGACCTTAAAAACTCGCGGGAAGTACTGGAAAATATTATTTCTGCAAAAGTTTATGGATTGAGAATTCCAAGAATGAAAAAAATAAGTCCAGAAAGTATAAAGCTTGCCGGTTATACTTATGATTCCTCGATAAATCCTACTTGGATACCGGGCCGGTATAATAACCTAAACATGCCGCGTACATTTTATTTTGAAGGCGGTATTGTAAAGGTTCCGGTTTCTGTTTCTGTAAATTTTCGCATTCCTTTATTTTGGCTGGCTTTCAAAAATTTTCCATATCTGTATTTTAGAAATATTGCCTTGCAAACTTTGAAAAAAGACGGTTATTTATCTCTGTATTTTCATCCGTGGGAATTTGTTGATTTAAGTAAAGGTAAACTGCCACGAATGGTCGTAAGAAAATCAGGGCAAGAATTATTGGAAAAATTGATGAGGCTTATAAAGGATTTAAAAAATGAAGGAGAATTTATGACCGTAAATAATTTTTTAAAGAAACAGTAACCTAATGGTTGCGAAAGTTGTGATAATATTTCTTCCGCCAGTCAAAAAACAAATAACCGCAATTCCTTTTTTTTATTTAAGGTCAGCCTCATGAAACTGATCTATTTGTGCCATCACTTTAGCCCATGCCCTTTTCGTATATTGAAATGCAGCAAAATGCCTTTTCACATTATTACGGTAATGAAATAACTCGTGCCTGATCTGTTCGAAGTGATCGGTATGAAAATACCTGCACAATTTAGGGATCGTTAATTCTAATTTTTTTTCTACATCCTGCATGATCTCTTCGTATTGTTCGGGTTGCGTAATATAAACCATTAGCGGCTTGTAGCGAATCCATCCGATTGCAGCATTTGAAAATCTTTTTACAATGCCGGAAGAACTGGCATCAACAGGCTCTAAAACATTTGGAAGAATTCCGTTGAGGATATTTTTATAGGTCAAAAATCCATCATGAAATGTGTAACAAGGCACTTTCAAAACTTTCATATTAGAAAGTGATGTACTCATAAAAGTATCTTCGCCTCTCGCTCCCGGCGGGTTGTAGAATGGAGGAAGGTTTTTGATATTGTGTAAATTAAAACAAAGATTGGCGCCTGAAATGAATTTCATTCCGTTCATTTCTTTCACTTCTTCTACAATCTTTTTATTAATAATATCCGGATTTGCATAAGTAACGCCTTTGTTATCGATAATTGTTTTTTTTACCACATCCCATGAAACAATTTCATTACTGATTGCTTCAATAAATAATTTAAAATCATGCTCTGTCAACACGTCATTGAAAGGAATGTATGGAATCGGCGAGATGTATCCGCAGTGATGCCCGTGCGTGATATCTGCATCAGGGTTGTATTTTAAATGTGTTGCTAAAACACTTTGTCCCATCCAGATGAGGTTGTCATATTCATTCTTCATGGTTGCGACCGGATATTCATCATCATCCAAAAACATCAGCCGATCCATCTTGTTTTTCTTAGCAAAATAGACAACCGCATTTCTTTTTTTTGCATAACCTTCACCAAAAAGCAACTCAGATTCTTCGCGGTTTATGATACCGCTGTCCTCTAAAATTTTACGTTCTTCTTCTATCGAGGTTTTCCCATAATACCTGATAGAATGGACGATATCGGCGAGTTCCGGATCAATGTTTTTATAATCGCTTAATTCAGTTTTATGATATTTTAAATCGTAAGCTACGAGCAGATGAAGCCGAATATCTTTATTCAAAAACAATCCATGCTCCACCCAATTATTGATGTATGAAGTAAGTACATTTTTAAAATGTTTTCTACCGGTAACAAAACCAATTCCTATATCTAATGCCATAGTTAAATTAAAATGAAAGGCAACTAATGTAATAAAAAAAATTCAGAAGCGGCAGGAGTGGCGAGGTTTCAGCTATCAGCAAAGGAACAAATAAATGGATTTTCTATTCTGAAATTTTCACATTTTCCGTTACTAATTGTTTGATCTCCTTTCCCGTTTTTTCAATAATTCCTATAAACGGATCTTCATTTTCTGTCTCCTTTTCAGGATAAAATTTAGGACTGATTGGATTATATTTTGCAACAAGATGTGTGATAGCGGGAATGTCGCTCCAATGTTTTTCCGGAAAATTCGAAAGCCATATGGCTAGGTCAATATCACTATTCTCATGAATTTTGCCATTAGCATAAGAACCAAAAAGAATTGCTTTCGTTACTCTAAAACCGGCGGTTCCGAGTTCAGATAAAAAACTATCTATTTTTTCATTCAAAGCTTTTCGAGTAAACATTCTTTTAATTTTGACACTTTTTCGAAATTTTCTTTAAGATAATTTTCATTCGCCCTTTCGTAAATTTTTAATTTATAGTCAGGATAACGGCTTTCAATATTCCATGAACTGATTATTGGAAGATAATCATATAACTCTGAATTCAGTGTCAGGTCTGTTTGATTATAAATGAACGCAAGATCATGTTGCCGCGGGGGTGTATTGTCAATATTATCTTTTACCCAAGCTGCTTTCAGTAATTTTTCAATAGTGAGATGAAATGCAAATAAAGCAAACACATTTTGCTTGCCCTTCATTAAATAGATGGCGGTGTCCCAATTTCGCAATGCTTCGTTTTTCCACCAATCAATATGTTCTTTTTTGTCCATAATCAAAATTACTGAAGATAGTGAAATTCATTTTCAAATCTTCACATTTTCGCATTTTCACATTTGCTTATTTACTTTCCGTTTTTCTCAACAATTCCTTTCATTTACTTAATTCATAAAACACAAAACCGGAATATTTCTTCGTTTGCTAAGTTCAATCACATTAGCACATCAGCATATTATCAAATCAGCACATTAAACGCTTACATTGAAATCTCTCAACGCATCATTCAAACTGGTTTTCTTGTCCGTACTTTCTTTTCTTTTTCCAATGATCAAAGCGCAGCTTACATTGTATTCGCCGGCAGGAAATTTCTTCGGATAAGTTCCGGGAATTACGACGCTTCTTGCAGGAATCACCCCTTTTGTTTCTATCGGTTCATTTCCACTGACATCAATGATTTTTGTTGATTGTGTGAGTACTACATTTGCACCAAGCACCGCTTCTTTTTCTACCCTTACTCCTTCCACAACAATGCAGCGGCTTCCAATAAAACAACCATCTTCAATGATCACCGGGCTTGCTTGCAAAGGTTCTAAAACTCCGCCAATACCTACGCCACCACTAAGATGTACGTGTTTCCCAATTTGTGCGCAACTACCAACTGTAGCCCATGTATCCACCATCGTTCCTTCATCTACATAAGCGCCGATATTTACATAACTGGGCATCAAAACAACATTCCTTGCAAGGTAACTTCCATAGCGGGCAATCGCATGAGGAACTGCACGAACTCCGAGATCTTTATAATTTTTCTTCAACTTCATTTTATCATAAAACTCAAAAGGAGGTAAAGAATATGTTTCCATCTTTTGAATTGCGAAATATAACAGAATCGCTTGTTTTACCCATTCATTTACCTTCCAAGAATCTTCAGGTTCTTTATTAAAAGAAGTAGCATGAACCGGCTCTGCAGTTCGCAAAATGCCTTCATCTACTTTGTCAATCACATTCCGTATCGCATCTGTATAAGTTTCATCATTCAGCAATTCCCTGTTATTCCAAACTTCATTGATCATTTTTTGCAAGTCCATATTTGATTATTTTTTGCAAATATAAATTAAGCACCAATGAAAGCATTTTGAAAAGGAAAATCAATTCCGGTTTATTTCTTTATTTACTAAAATGGTTAACAGAAAGTTGGGTATTTTTGAAGGCTTTAATTTATAGATAAAAGAGAAGAGAATTAATGAAATGAAAATTAGCGGATTTACTTTTACTAAAAATGCCACGAAACTTTATTACCCGGTGAAGGCTTCTATCGAATGCCTGCTTCCTTTGGTAGATGAATTCATTGTGGCACTCGGTGATTGCGATGAAGACGACCAAACAGAAGAAGAAATTAAAAGCATTGGATCAGATAAAATTAAAATAATCCATACAACCTGGGACCTGGAAAGATACCCTAACGGCCAGGAATATGCCCATCAAACAGACATTGCAAAGGAAGCATGCGGCGGCGATTGGCTATTTTACATTCAAAGCGATGAAGTAGTTCATGAAAAATATTTACCGGTAATAAAAAACCATTGCGAAAAGTTCCTGAACGACAAAGAGGTGGAAGGATTTCTATTTAAATACAAACATTTTTGGGGCGATTATAATCATTTTCTTGTGTCGCATGCGTGGTATCCGCGAGAGATCAGGGTCATCAGGAATGATCCACAAATCCACTCCTGGCGGGATGCGCAATCGTTCAGAAGGATTCCTCATTTTGATCGAAAAGATTATTATCAGAAAGAAAATACTTTTAAATTAAACGTGGTTGAAATCGATGCTTACATTTTTCATTACGGTTTTGTAAGGCCGCCTTTTTTAATGCAGAAAAAAAGAAAAAATCATAATACCAATTATGCAGGACAAGATTCTACAGATGTTTTATTTAAAGATGAAGCTGACGTTTTTGATTATGGCGATTTGAGCAAACTCAGTATTTACAAGGATTCGCCTCCATCTGTTATGAAAGATTTTATTAAAAAATTCAATTGGAAAGATCAGCTTCGATATAAACCTGGTAAGAAAAAGATCAAAATGCAAAAGCATGAAAAATTCAAATACAAAGTGCTGACTTTCATCGAACAAACATTTTTTGAGGGGCGGCTCCTGTTTGGATTTAAAAATTATAACCGCCTTTTGAAAAAATAAAAAATTAAATCAGTGTTTAAAAAACTTGCAGGGATATTTTTCAAATGAACGGTTCTAAACAAATACAAAAGATTCTTATCATTCAAACCGCTTTCACCGGTGACGTGGTTTTAGCAACAGCACTGATTGAAAAGATCCATCGCTTTTATCCGAACGACCAGATTGATTTTTTACTAAGAAAAGGAAATGAAGGATTATTTAATGGCCACCCTTTTCTGCAAAAGGTTTTGATCTGGGATAAGAAAAAAGATAAACTCAAAAACCTATGGAGGCTTTTAAAAAAGATCAGAAACGAAAATTATGATAAGGTAATCACCCTGCAAAGGTTTGCATCGACAGGAATCATAGCCGGCTTTTCCGGAGCTAAAGAACGGATCGGCTTTGATAAAAATCCATTCAGTTTTTTGTTTACCAAAAAAATTGATCATCATTTTAAAAAAGGCATTCATGAAGTAGAAAGAAACAATAAACTAATTGAAGAGTTTACAGACGATACATTCAACAAGCCAAAACTATATCCAACACAAGAAAATGAACTGGAAATAATGCCTTACGCACAAACGCCTTTTGTGTGCATGATGCCTGCCAGCGTGTGGTTTACCAAACAATATCCTGAAGAAAAATGGCTAGACCTGATTGATCATTTTCCTGAAAAATATTCCATTTACTTATTGGGAGGGAATGCGGATGTAGCATTATGTGAAAGCATTAAAGAAAAATCGATCAATAAAAAAGTTGAAGTGCTTGCAGGAAAATTAAATTTTCTTTCTTCTGCTGCATTAATGCAATTGGCTAAAATGAATTACAGCAATGATTCGGCGCCACTTCATTTTGC
>JBQCFI010000352.1:0-3913 GCA_051959325.1 Ginsengibacter sp.
ATTATCCAGTTCTATTCCAATTGATGAGGAATTGACGTCTTTGTCATTTCCCCAGGAAGAAACTCCGGCTTGCCACGCGCGCAGATAATCATTGAGCATGTGATGAACAGTACCATCTTTACAAATCACATAATGCGCGCTTACCTGTGTTCGCGGCAATGTAAAAGTTCGCAGGGTTTGTTCGCAACTGTTTTGGGCGGTATGATGAATGATCACAAAGTTGGGTTTTCGCATGCTGAAATTAGTTGTTCCCACCCACGTTGATCTCCTTCCTTCCAGCGGATATTTTTTGATTGCTTTTGCGAAGGCTTTAGCCTGTCGCTTGTATGATTTGTTAGTGGCCGCATATTTGTTGGAAGAGCAGGAAGCAATGATAAAAATGAAAACGAAAAAAAGATATTTTTTAAAACGCATTTTTTTCGGGTAAAGATAAAGTTGAAAATCTTAAAAAATTTTTTCAGCGTCCATTTGCCGCTGCCGGTTTTTGAAAGGCTGTGGCAAGCGACGCAGCAAAGGTTTGATTAAATTTGTTTTATTAAGTAACCTCTTAAATAAGTAAAATGAAAAACGTGATTAGCTGGTTTGAAATTTATACTACCAATTTTGAAAGGGCAAAGAAATTTTACTCAGAAGTATTCGGATACAAACTGGAAGAACTTCCCCTGGCCAGTGAAAACCATCCTGACATGCGATATGCGGTTTTTTCGAATGATGGAAATGGTGTTGGAGGTGCTTTGGTGAGGATAAAAGAAGTAAATCCCGGCCATGGAGGCACGATGGTATATTTTGATACCAACGATATAGATGCTGAATTAAGCCGCGTGGAAACAGCAGGCGGCAAGATCATCCGGTGGAAACAAAGTATTGATGAATATGGCTTTATTGCACTTGTGGAAGATTCAGAAGGAAATATGATTGGTCTCCGCTCGATGAAATAATTCGTCTGTATAAAATAATTTTTCCACTTATTTATTTGTTTACTGAAGTGGTTTGTCTACTAATAAACCTGCAGTGAGTTTATTTTTTTAAATCAGATTTTACATATTCCTCCTATATTGTCCACCTACTTCATAAAGTGCATGAGTGATTTGTCCAAGCGAACAATATTTCACCGTTTCCATTAATTCTGTAAAAATATTTTCATTCTTCAAGGCCGCTTCCTGCAGGCGTTTGAGCATTTCGTCACTTTTATCTTTATGGAATTCTTTGAATGAATTTACATTTTTTATCTGGCGGTCTTTTTCTTCTTTTGTGCTTCTAATTACTTCCTGCGGAAGAATGGTTGGCGAACCTTCTTTATTTAAAAATGTATTTACGCCAACGATCGGAAGTTCACCGTTTGTTTTTAAAGATTCATAATACAAACTTTCTTCCTGGATCTTATTTCTTTGATACATTCTTTCCATCGCCCCAAGAACGCCACCTCTTTCTGAAATACGGTTGAATTCAGCCATCACAGCCTCTTCTACTAAATCAGTCAGCTCTTCAATTAAAAAACTTCCCTGGTTTGGATTTTCATTTTTTGCAGTCCCCAATTCGCGATTAATGATCAATTGAATCGCCATGGCGCGTCGTACACTTTCTTCTGTGGGCGTAGTGATTGCTTCATCATAAGCGTTGGTGTGAAGGCTGTTGCAATTGTCATAGATCGCGTACAAGGCTTGTAGTGTTGTACGAATATCATTAAAGTCAATTTCCTGAGCGTGTAAACTTCTTCCGCTGGTTTGAATATGATATTTCAACATTTGCGAACGCGAGTTTGCATGATATTTATACTTCATTGCTTTTGCCCAAATCCTTCTCGCGACTCTTCCAATCACCGAATATTCTGCATCCATTCCGTTGCTGAAAAAGAAAGAAAGATTGTGTGCAAAATCATCAATCTTCATTCCGCGGCTCATGTAATATTCTACATAAGTAAAACCATTCGCCAATGTGAAAGCAAGCTGTGTGATAGGATTGGCGCCCGCTTCAGCGATGTGATAACCACTGATAGAAACCGAATAAAAATTGCGCACCTTATTTTGAATAAAATATTCCTGCACATCACCCATTAATTTCAATGCAAATTCCGTAGAAAAAATACAGGTGTTTTGCGCCTGGTCTTCTTTCAAAATGTCAGCCTGAACAGTGCCTCGAACTGATGATAACGTTTTGGCTTTGATATCTTCGTAAACATTTTTATCCAAAACATCTTCGCCACTCAAACCCAACAAACGCAAGCCCAGTCCATCATTTCCTTTTGGCAGATGGCCGGTCATTTTTCCCCGTTCAGGATAAACAGGTTCATCGTTGACGCCGATATATTTTGGAAGATCTGCAAGATTATATTTGGATTCAATAATTTCGTTTACGCGTTCCCGTAAGTTGTTTTCTAAGATATATTTTTCACATTGCTGATCAATCGCTGCGTTTAAAAAAAATGCCAGCAACATTGGCGCAGGCCCATTGATCGTCATGCTTACAGAAGTCTTTTGATCACATAAATCAAAACCACTGTACAATTTTTTTGCGTCGTCAACCGTAGCGATGCTTACACCACTGTTACCGACTTTTCCATAAATATCCGGGCGCATCGCAGGATCTTCTCCATAAAGTGTGACACTGTCAAATGCAGTGCTGAGACGTTTTGCAGGCTGTCCGAGACTTACATAATGAAATCTCCGGTTCGTTCTTTCCGGGCCGCCTTCGCCGGCAAACATTCGTGTCGGATCTTCTTCCGCGCGTTTCAAAGGAAATACTCCGGCAGTGTATGGAAATTTTCCGGGAAAATTTTCCTGCAATTGCCATAATAAAATATCGCCCCAATCTTTAAATTTTGGAACAGCGATCTTTGGAATTTTTGTATGAGAAAGTGATTCAACAAACAAAGGTTGTTTGATCATTTTTCCACGGACATTATATTCAAAGAATTCTTTCTTATAAGATGATTTTAATCCCTCCCATTCTTCCAGTAGTCTTTTATTGGATGGTATTAATTGATCAAGCAATTTATCTCTTGTCATTGTAATAACAGCGAGAGTATAGGCAGCTACTGTGTTAAGTATTTTCAGCGAGCCGTTAAGTTGATAAATCCGGGAAGCTAATTCAGACTGCTCTTCAGCCATTTTATTATAACGTTCAATCTCTTCAACAATTTCAGCGAGATAACGAACACGTTTGGGCGGAATGATCGAATGGTTATAACTTTCACTTCTTACCGGCGCTTCATATTTCGCCCAATCACTTCCAGTTTTTTTGTTGACTTCATCAATAATTTTATTAAACAATTCATTGCAGCCCGGATCATTAAAAGTAGAGGCAACGGTTCCAATCACAGGAAGTTCATTATCTTTTGCAGTCCATAAATTATGATTGCGCTTGTATTGTTTTTTTACATCGTGTAATGCATCCAAAGCACCGGCTTTATCAAATTTATTAATGCAAACAATATCGGCATAATCCAGCATGTTGATCTTCTCTAACTGAGACGCGGCGCCATATTCAGGCGTCATCACATACATACTTATATCGCAGAAATCCAAAATCGAAGCATCACTTTGTCCGACACCGGCACTTTCCAAAATAATAAAATCATAACCCGCAACTTTGCAAACATCAATCGCTTCCTGGACATAATTGCTTAATGCTTTGTCATTTTCCCTTGTTGCCAGCGAACGCATATAGACTCTTGGATTGTGAATCGAATTCATGCGGATGCGATCACCCAATAAAGCGCCGCCGGTTTTTTTTCTTGAAGGATCAACGGAAATAACGGCAATCGTTTTATCAGAAAAGTTTTTTAAAAAACGGCGAACAATTTCGTCGGTGACAGAAGATTTTCCTGCGCCGCCCGTGCCGGTGATGCCGAGTACTGGCACGGCTTCTGACCGATTATCTTTTCCTAAAATCTTAATTTCTTCGCCTGCTTCAG
>JBQCFI010000353.1:0-2157 GCA_051959325.1 Ginsengibacter sp.
AAAAAGCCTTCAACATCTTTTGCGTCCCCAGGTGTCAATGGCTCTTACAAGCAAAGGGAAAAACAAAAGTTACTTATCGGTTGCAGAATTAATTGACTTTGACTGGAAAGTTGCGATGGGTGATACTTTCATCAGCAAAGAAGAATTTGTGCGCTTATCCAAACAATCTTCCGGCCTCGTCAAGATCCGCGATCGGTATGTGATAATGAGCCACGAGGATATTGAAAAGGTGATAAAAAAACTATCTGCTCCTTCTGCACCAAAATCATTTACATTGCTGCAAGCTGCTCTGAGTGAGGATTACGAAGGCGCTCCTGTTCAGATTGATCAATCATTAAAAGATAAAATAAATGATATTCTGAAAGCAGATAAAATTGCATTACCGGAAAATATCCATGCAGAATTGCGGCATTACCAACACCGCGGATTCGCATGGATGTATAAAAATGCACAACTTGGATTGGGCTCGTTGCTCGCAGATGACATGGGACTTGGAAAAACGTTGCAGGTGATCACTACTTTACAAAAATTTAAAGAAGAAGGATTATTGAAAGATCAGCCTGCATTGGTAATCGCACCTACGACATTACTGAGCAATTGGAAGGCAGAAATAGAAAGATTTGCACCGAAATTAAAAGTTACTATTTTTCATGGGGCTCAGAGAAACGCGCGGTTCACTGACAGCGATGTCCTCATTACCACTTATGGAATTGTTCGCACCGAAAATGAAAAATTATCAAAGCAAAAATGGTATGCTTTGATAATTGATGAAGCGCAAAATATTAAGAACCCGGACATCGCGCAAACTAAATCCGTAAAGAAGATCCGTGCTGCCGTAAAGATTGCTATGAGCGGCACCCCGGTAGAAAACAGGCTGATGGAATACTGGAGCATTTTTGATTTTGCCAATCCTGGCTATTTGGGAAATACCAATTGGTTTAATGAAGAATATGCAAAGCCGATTGAGGTAAACCAGGATAAAAAACGACTTGAAAAATTCAGAAAGATCACTTCGCCATTTATCATGCGAAGGGTAAAATCGGATAAAAGTATCATCAGTGATCTGCCGGATAAAATTGAAAACAATCAATATTGCAACCTGGGAAAAGAGCAGGCTTCGTTGTATAAAACCATCACTATGGATATACTGCAACAAGTGGAAAATGCAGAAGGAATAACCCGGAAGGGATTGATCTTAAAATTGCTAACGACACTGAAACAGATCTGCAACCACCCGGTACAATATTTAAAAAATAATGAAATGCCACAGCCCGAACAATCGGGTAAAATGATGCTGCTGTTTCAACTTTTGGAAACGATTTATGAGAACAATGAAAAGGTGCTGATCTTTTCGCAATACAAAGAAATGGGCAGTCTATTAAGAACCATGATCCATGAGCATTTTGGAAAAAAAGCGTTGCAGTTGCATGGCGGCAATACGAGAAAAGAACGCGATGAAATGGTATATTCTTTCCAAAATAATCCATTGAGTGATACTTTTATATTGAGTTTAAAAGCAGGTGGGACCGGACTTAACCTTACTGCTGCCAATCATGTAATTCATTTCGATTTGTGGTGGAATCCGGCAGTGGAGGCACAGGCAACAGATCGTGCATTTCGCATCGGGCAGAAAAAAAATGTTATGGTTCATCGTCTGATCACAAAGGGAACACTGGAAGAAAAAATTGATGACATGTTGCGCAGCAAAAAACAATTGGCCAATCTTACTGTCGCAAATGGAGAAAAATGGATCGGTGAATTGAGCGATAAAGAGATAAAGAATCTGGTTAAGCTGGGTGAATAGTGGGGGGGGGGGGGGGAATGGTGCGATTGTTTTTTAAAAAAAGATGAATTACCTCTATTTGTTTGTTTGTTGACGAATGATTTTCATTGAATAAACCGCCAACTTACATTTGTGCAGCAAATAATTAAAACAAAGGCAATTGTTCACAACATTTTTCCTCCTTAAAAATTTTTCAAAAGAAAAATCTTAAATTGTGTAATCATTTTCACTTAGGAAATTTACACATGATTTTCTTCTGCTGTGAGACCATAAGAAAGTGTATGATTAAGCAGAACAAAACAAAAAATAAACGCGAAGGCGACAATAGCAGGTTTACGCCTGCTTCCGGCGTCGCGCGCAAACTGAGCGATTTT
>JBQCFI010000354.1:0-3308 GCA_051959325.1 Ginsengibacter sp.
GGAGTTAGAGATATAAAACATTTTTAATTAGTTTTAATGTTTTGAGAAACACTACTCAATAATTTTAATGGTGGAATAAGTGGCAAATATTCACCATGTATACCTTTGTCTTTGTAAATTGATTTTTTATTGAAGCCATACACGACCGCTAAACTATTATCAAACCTGAAACCGTTTAATTTTTTAGGATGAACAGCCAACCAAATTTCTGCACCGTAAAGTTGTGCAGCTGCTTGCTGATACTGATATGTTTTATTTCCCTGTGCATCAACGATTGGATTTCCGTTTGCATCTGTAACTAAATTTAAGTAAATATAGTTTTCAATATTGTTGTTGAACAAACTCACATCCGCAGAAAAATCATTAAACCTCGCACTTGCTCCAATATCTTCCTGCAAAGAAAATTCGGGATTAAAATTTTTGTTGCCGAGGTAAATAATGTGTGCGCCCGGGTCAAGTCCGTTGCTTGCCATTTCGGTAATGTTTGGCGCTCTGTAAGCCCTCCCAATATTGGCTTTCACACTAATTTGATTTGTTGGTTGAAAAGTTAAACCTAAACTTGCCGATGCACCATAAAATGTTTTTTGATATGCCGGAAATTGCAAAGTTGAATTGGCTGTGTCGGGAATATTTACCTGTTGGTCAAACCCTGTCATTGCATTTGTGCCAACATAAAAATTGTCCCACTGCACATTCCGCATATCGTAACGAACTCCGCCACTTACACTCCACTTATTTTGTTTCCATTTTGCATAAGCATAAATGCCACCATCATATAAGTTGTAATTTGGAATGGGAAAATCAGTAGCATTTAAACTTTTGTTGCTTTGCAACATTCCGTTGATGCCGATTGAAGTTTCTATGTTGTTAAACTTTGGTGTGTTGTATCGCAAACCATAATTCAATGTATTTAAACGAACATACATTCCCGCCTGTTCGGGCATTGTCGGATGATTGTATTCCCTGCGAATATTTTGTTGCAAGCCCAAAAGAAAATCTATATCTCCATCACCGACCTGATAAAAACTTTGCAGGTAAACTCTGTAATGCTGAATATGCTGGGACAATGCAGGCACTTTGTAAGAATTTAATTCTTCATCTGAAACAATCGGACGATTTTTTATCGTGTCCTGGCTGCCTTCGTAAATCTGTTTTGTGAATTTTCTTGTCAGCGAATCGCGGCTACCATCTGGAATACCCTGCCTGTTATCGTAAACTGTAAAATTTAGATGAGTAAACCCTTTATCTGTTTTGTAACCTAATATTGTTGAAAGATTCTTTTCGTTAAAGTTGGTAAGATAAACTCTGCCGTCAATCGGGTTGCGGTAATCTTTTGCTATTCGGAAAGAGCCACGAACTGCAAACAAAAAATGTTTGTTGCTGTAATCCAACCGCAAACCATTCCCGATTAAGTTATTGTTGGTTTGATATTCGTTGGTAAATTTTCCGTTCAGCTTACCATCATTGGAATTTGGAATGAAAGAAAAAAAACTTACTACGCCGGCCAATGCATCCGAGCCATACATCAAACTTGCCGGACCTTTAGTCACTTCGGCTCTGTCAATGTTATATGCGTCCACTTCTATGCCGTGTTCATCGCCCCATTGCTGCCCTTCCTGCCGAATGCCATCATACAAAGTCAGCACACGATTGTAACCAAGTCCACGAATAAACGGTTTTGAAATATTCGGACCCGTTTTTACTGCGTTCAATCCGGGAACGTTTTTTACCAGTACATCAATACTGTTGCTTTCACTTGTTTGTTCAATTTGTTTGGTTGAAACACTTGTAATTGCAACAGGGTTTTCACGAATGAGCGTCGCCCTTGAAACACCTGTTACCACGATTTCATTTAGCGTTTTGCTGCTTGCTGTCAATTGAATGTTAAGGCTTATTCTATCTCCGTTTTTAAGCGAAATGGTTTTTTCAAAATTATCATAACCAATAAAAGAAGCTCGAAGTGTATAAGTCCCTTCGGGAATATTTTTGATAATAAAGTTTCCCAAACTGTCTGTTGTTGCTCCAAAACCTGTTCCGGTTAACCCCACACTTGCAAACGAAATGGACTTGTTGTCTAATGTCACTTTGCCTGAAATGCTTGCTGTTTGTGCGTTAGAAGCAAATGAAAACACCGCAATTGCCATCAAAGAAAGAATAAATTTCATCTTCTTACGTAAATTAGTTACGGTAGCAAAATTATAAAAGTTAGATTAACCTAACAAAATGATTTCGTAAAACCTTTTATCTTTGCTAGATGATTCTTTCTCAAACAGAAGAAAACTATTTAAAAACGTTGTTTCATTTGACTTCTGAAAAATCAGAGGCAGGAACGAATGAACTGGCAGCACACCTGAATGTTAAGCCAGCTACTGCGAATGACATGCTGAAAAAATTGAAAGAAAAAAAATTGATTGCTTATGAAAAGTATGGTAAAATTTCTTTAACCACGCTCGGTAAAAAACAAGCCATTCAAATCATTCGCAAGCATCGTTTGTGGGAAACATTTTTGTATGAGAAACTGAATTTTACTTGGGACGAAGTGCATGATGTCGCTGAACAATTGGAACATATTAATTCACCGAAATTGATTGAGCAATTAGAAATGTTTTTAGGTTATCCTGAGTTTGACCCTCATGGTGATGCAATTCCCAATACAAAAGGCGAATTAAAATTACACGTCAGAAAAACTTTGTCACAGGTTGCTGTTGGTAAAACCTGCAAGCTGGTAGCAGTTAAGGATAACAGTGCATCGTTTCTGCAATATGTTGTTAAAGTCGGTTTGGGTTTGAGTAGTAAAATGAAAGTTGTCAGCCGGCAGAATTTTGATGGAACGATGGAAATTGAAGTCAACGGTTTAAAGTCGGTTGTCAGCCAGAAGTTTGCGGAAAATATTTATGTCGTCTGAGCATTAGACAAAATAAAATGTGGTGTTTCTGTGTCGGCTTATGAGTTGACAAACTTTTCTTTTTATTTTGCGAAGGGTTGTTTGTCTATTCATTTTACTCTGCCTGTTTGTTGTCAGGATGTCACCATAGGACATACTGTTGGTAGAAGTTTATTCTAGTTCAGGAACGGTCACAACATTTATTTCACTGACGGATTTCAGTCGGCTATCATTTGTCAGAAAATAATCTGCACCAAGCTAGATAGCCGTAGCCAGCTGTATTGCATCTGGGGTTCTTATATTATACTTTGCCCTTAAAAACGCTGCTTGTTCAGCAATTGTAGCGGTAACATCAGTTATCTCGATTCCCTTTGCACTTGTTAAAATGTCTTTATATTGTTTGGCAATAGCAGTTTGTCCCTCA
>JBQCFI010000355.1:0-3419 GCA_051959325.1 Ginsengibacter sp.
ATTGATTTTTGGAAGTAGCAACTTTTTTTGCATAATTTTTTTTATTTCGATGCAAAAGTCACTCTTCAATATTACCAGAAGGTTACCACAATATTAAGTTTACATTAATTAAATTAATTCCAGAAAAATCCAGGCTGGCAGATTTCTACAGAAATATATATTCAATCCTCCCCCTTGTTCTTGTCTTTTGAAAAAGAAGGGAGGTTCCAATGGAAACGCAGCGCAAGCATCCGCAATGTAAAACATACTATCAGCGCGATAATAGCTATCCAATCATTCGACAGCCATTTAATATACGTTCCTAAAACGACGATTAAAGCACCAACAAGAGCCGCCGATGCATAAATTTCTTTTTCCAAAATAACTGGTACCCGGTTTAGCAAAATATCACGCATCACCCCGCCACCAACGGCTGTTATGATGCCTAAGAGAACCGCCACTTCTGCATTATGGCCATAAGAAAGCGCTTTTTGGGCGCCGGTAACAGCAAATAATGACAAGCCCGCCGCATCAAACAGCAGCACAGGACGGTTAAGCCGTTCTACAATAGGATATAAGCCAATACTCATGATAGCCGCTACCATTGCGGCTACAAGATAATACCAGGTCGTTAATCCTGCCGGAGGAATGGCGCCGATACACAAATCACGGATAATTCCGCCGCCACACGCAACAGTATAAGCAACAGCACAAATGCCGAATAAGTCAAGGCCCCGCTGCTTTGCTGCAGTGGCGCCACTTATTGCAAAAACAAAGGTTCCCGTCACGTCAAGAAAATAATAAAACGTATGTAGCTTATCCATCTTTTTTTGCAGCAATTAAAGTTTAATTGAAAAAAGCTGCTGCTGCTGTCATCATAGCCTGCAATCCGGTCTTTAAAGTCGGATTGATGACCGGTGCAAATTTAGGTGAATGGTTACTCGGAATTGAATTCAGCTCATTGTTTTTTATCGCATCTAAATACGTTTTGGGATCGGTGCCTCCTACGAACCAAAAAACATAAGGCACCTTCCAGCTTCTTCCAAAAATACTAAAATCCTCACTGGCAGAAGCCGGGCCGGTTTCATGCGCTTTATCGCCAAAAACTGCGTGAAATGCAGCAGCTACTTTTTCAGTCGCGATCGCATCATTTTCGGTTAAAGGATAGGAATCCAAATCTGTATATTCGGGATCTTTAGGAGCATTGGACGCGGCACTTTCCGCATTACAAATTCGTTTTATAGCGGAAAGGATATGATCTTTTACACCCTCATTAAATGTGCGTACATTCAATTTTAAAATAGCATGGTCGGGGATAATATTCTCTTTGGTGCCAGCCTGTAAAGAACCGATGGTCAATACAGCAGTTTCTGTCGGCGCTACCTCCCGCGATACAATCGTTTGCAACCGCATGGCAGTGGCAGCGGCCATGATTACTGGATCAATAGATGTTTGAGGATACGATCCGTGTGCGCCCTTTCCAAACAGCTGAACCTGGATGCTGTTTCCGGCAGAGAGAATCGCACCGCTGCGATACCCGACTGTACCGGCTTCACCTACCATTACGTGTTGGCCGAGGATAACTTCAGGCTTCGGAAAACGATCCATCATACCAGCATCTATCATACTTTGAGCGCCACGGCCCACTTCTTCTCCCGGCTGAAAAACAGCCATTAACGTTCCTTTCCATTGATCTTTATGTTCGGATAACAACCTTGCAACGCCCATCAGCCAGGTAACATGCATATCGTGACCGCACACGTGCGACACACCCACTTCTTTGCCATCATCATCCCTTGCTACTTTTGTACTTGCATAAGGTAGCCCGGTTTTCTCGGTGACAGGAAGTGCATCCATATCCGCACGAAGCATAACGACGGGGCCGTCACCATTCTTCATCAGGCCCACCACCCCTGTCGGACCTACTTTTGTGGTAACCTCAAATTGATATTTCGTTAAATAATCTGCGGCGATTTTTGAAGTGCGCGTTTCATGCATAGATAATTCCGGGTTCCGGTGAATGTCTTTATAGATCTCGGTAAGCTCGGGTAACAATTTGTCAATAAAACTGTCCATGTTCTTGCCGAATGACTTGATTTTAGTGATGTCCATGGCCTTTGTATTTTATATAATTGAAGAATTTATTTCGAATGACTTGTTATCGGTTTTATTGTTTTTGGAACGGTTATCAATATGGCTATTATTGCTACTACAACCATAAATACATTAAAAAGTAACGCCAGTCCTGCTGCGTATCTCACGTCGATATTATCAGTTCTTCCCATGAAAACATCGGCCATAGGCGGCGTTCCTTTCATCTTTGAAAGCCCGTAAAAGATCGCTGCAGAAATAGCAACGCCAAGGGCAGCACCAAGAGATGATGCCATCTTATATATCCCGGAGGCGGAACCGGCCTTATCTCCGGGGACATTGCTCACTGCTGCATCGGTAGAAGGTGTTGCATAAAACCCAAGTCCTACTCCAAACAAGGTGAAACCGATAAAGGCAACAATAATATATTGCCGCGCGAGAAGAAAGGTAAAGCTGGTGAGAAGAATACCCACACCTGTTATCAAACAACCCAGCAGCATCGGTTTCCTCGGCCCCATTTTTTGAAGCAATTTTTCTCCAACACGGATCGTGCTCAGGATGGCTACCAAATAACCAATCGTTATCAATCCCGATTGTAAAGAAGATAAACCGGCCTCTTCCTGCACAAGTGCCAGCGAAACAAGCAACGTTCCTGCGGCACCATTGAGCAAAAAGTTGGATAAACTAGCTCCTGAAAAAGTCTTGTTCTTAAAAAGCGACAAATCAACGAAACTGTTTTCGCGCCTCGTTTCTATCCTGAAGAAAATGATAGTTGCTATAATAAAAATGGCCCAGCCTATTAAAATAGCCGTACTGAACCAGCCAAGTGCCGATCCCTGTCCTATTACAATGTTTAATGACAACAACGCGATGATAAAAGAGACAAGTCCGCCCCAATCGAAGGATTTTTCCACTGTGCCTTTGGCTTTGCTTTCCGGTGTTCCCCTGATTAAAAAATAGCTTACAACAGAAACAAGTATACAGAAAATAAATATCCAGCGCCACCCTATTGATGAGGCAATCAATCCTCCAAACAATGCACTGAAACCCGATCCGCCCCATGAGCCGATGGACCAAAAACTAATGGCTCGCTGGCGTGCTTTACCCTCGTAATACGCCTGCATCAAAGCCAGTGTGGCTGGCATGATACAAGCGGCGGAGAGTCCCTGCAAAATACGTCCTGCCAAAAGAAATATCGCAGTACCTGACGGAGATATCACAATGAGTAGCGAACCAACGACACTGAATAGTAATCCGATGTTGGTGATTTTCACTCTCCCCACTCTATCGGCCAATCCCCCGGCTACTACAATAAAAAGACCGGAAAATAAAGCAGTAATTGTAACAGC
>JBQCFI010000356.1:0-5976 GCA_051959325.1 Ginsengibacter sp.
AACAAATATATTCTCGCAAAGTCGCCGAGCCGTAGGCCCGGAGCATTTTGTAGCGAAGCTTCGGACCGTGGCGGTCTCCTTCGTTTACCTTCTTCCTTTTGTGCCTTCATGACAGAACGCATCTTGCCTTTCTTCCCAAAAAGCTTTTTTTTTGGAAGACATGAAACATGCAAAGGTGCACGAACGGCTTCTTCCAAAAGTAAAACTGGTGCTATTTATTGGTTTACTGTCTTTCATTCCTGCAATGCGCGAAATTAGCAGTTAATGACAGCCATTGTTCGCGTCTGTGAACCGCGTCATCAATGTCATTAATGATTATTTTCCCCAACCTCGAGTTTAATCTTATACCTATACCGGGAGTTGAAAAGATCTTCTTCCTTCACCACCACTTTATTTTTTTTGTCTATCCAAAATCTTTGATAATCCTTACCGGCATGCTTGCATTCCATTACCCAGCAATCGATCTTGTTGCCGGAATAGGTGGACAGCCGCTCGCTTCCAGTGATGTCATAAACCACCTCCTGCGGCTTGCCAAAACCAGGGTCATAAAAATTGATTTTAAATGAACGGTTTTCTTTAAACGGCAAAATGGTAAAAATAAAAAGATCAGAATGCCAGTTCAGGTTATACTCCTCAAAAGATTCATTGAAGGCTTCTTGAATTTTCCCCATCGAAGAATCACTGATCGTCCCATCAAAGGAAACCTTGCGGGCGGCAAAATCAAATTTTGATGAATAAGGCAAACGCATCCACGAGGTTTCATGTAAAAGCGTGGAAAGGTCAGATGATTTTAAAACCGTATAAGCAGTGTGTGCAGTGGTATCTCTCGCATCCCACTTTTGTGTAATGGCAATGGCCGGCTGCCCGTTATATGTTATCGGAGCCACGGTCATGTTGGCCACATAAAAGCCGGTTGCCGGACTTTCTTTTGTTTTTTTATGATACACCAGGTAGCTCACCTCACCATATTTCACAGCACTATAATTTATATTGGATCCGGTAATCATGACGGTATCTTTTTTTTGAGCAATCGCGTGCTGCGTTGATATAGAAAAAGCGACAGGTAGAAAAAGCAGAAGAAGGTATTTCATTTGTTTTATTTTACTTGTTTGAAAGTGATTTGCAATGATGTTTCACGGAGACTTTAAGAGCTCATTTGCTGTAAAGAAACATTTGCGTGTTTAACTTCAAATAAAATATCACATGGGTGGTGAAAATCAATGGATGAATGAAAAAAGGAGCAGCTAATCAGCTGCTCCTTTTCGTATTTCTTAATAACTATTTTATTTAAACTCGTCGTCCTTCAAACCACTGTTTATTTTTACGTCAGTAGCTTTTAAAACGATGTCAATTCCCTGCGAAAGGGTCTGGGAATAAGGAACCATGATTCCGTTTACTTCTTTATAATTATCATAACTGACTCCGGAAGTGCCGGCCTGTGTGTTTATTTCTTTCTTCACTTTCAAACCGGTCTTGGCATCAAAATATTCATTCATTTCTTCACCTGAAGGCCCTTTGATATTTACAACATAAGCATCTTTTCCATCCACATCAGCGATCATCGGGTTCAGCGTTAACTGATACGATGGTTTTACAAATTCAGTTTCAGGAAAAGGCATTGCCTCTTCCTTCAGCCGGTCTTTTGTGGCGCTGTCAAGTGCACGTTCCTGGCCCATTGCCGACAACGTGATATTATTGCCATTCACCAATACTTTTTGTAAAACCTGTTTGGAAGCCGGCAGGCTAATCATCAAAAGCATCTGGTTGGGCGCTTTGTATTTGCTTACATATTCGATTTCCTGTCCCTGCACGTTTCCTTTGGCAGTGTAAGAATAATCTTTGATCGCTTTTATTTTATCTGTTCCGCCAATGGCTTTGAGATAATTGCTGATCACATCTGTTGCCGAAAGGCCGGTTGGCACCGGTTTTAAAGGAGCTGCTTTAAAAGTATTGTTTGCAGGATTGATATCAGGGTAGTCATGATCCGGATCAATAGTTACCTTCTTGATGGGCGAGGTAGAAGGATAATGGAAAGTCCAGCTTCCTCCGCGCTGCCAGATCTCTACCGGAAGGGTAAGGGAATCCGTTTTGCCGTTTTCCTGTTGGATCACCAATGGCACAGGCAACACCATTTGCTGATTGTTCACGAGCGTGATCAGTGCTCCCTTTTTTGGATCATTGTCTTCGTATTTCACATCGGTTACTCCCTGGTCCAGTTTTGAATTGGTCATGAACCAACCACGCCAGAAATAACTCAAATCTTCACCCGCGACATTCTCCATAGTCCTGAAAAAATCCCACGGGGTTGGATGCTTAAATGCCCACCTGTCTATATAGATCCTGAATGCGGAATCAAACCGTTCTACGCCAAGGATATGCTTGCGCAAAATATCCAGTCCTGCAGCCGGTTTTTCATAAGCTGCCATACCCAGGAAGTTTTGCTGGGTGACATCAGGAATCGTCATAATCGGATCAGCATCCTCTTTAAACATAAACGGAGCCGTTTGCTGAAGGTCGTTTTTCTCATAAAACTCGCCATGGTTAAAGACTTTGGTATCCACACCATTGATAAATGTATTGAATCCTTCGTCCATCCAGGGATATTTACGCTCGTTAGAGCCTACGATCATAGGAAACCAATTGTGGCCAAACTCATGATTGGTAACGCCCCAAAGGCCTTCACCGGTGCTTTTCGATGAGCAGAATACAATACCCGGGTATTCCATGCCACCTACGATTCCTGCCACATTGGTTGCAGATGGATATGTAAATTCGTACCATTCTTTGGAATATAATTCTATCGCGCCTTTTACAAATTCTGTTGATCTTTTCCAGCCACTGTCCGTAGCGCTTTCAACCGGGTAAACGGATTGCGCCAAAGCTTTTTTACCACTCGGTAAATTGATCCGGGCCGCATCCCAGATAAAAGCTTTCGAGGCTGCCCAGGCCACATCACGTGTCTGGTTGCATACAAAACGCCAGGTGAGGTTTGCTTTTGCAGGGTGGTAAGCCGAACCGTTCAATTCGTTTGCACTGATAATCGTAACCGTTTTATCACTGTTATGTGCCTGCTTCAGGCGATCCCTAACAGTGGATGTGAGCACTTCGGAAGGATTTTGCAATTCTCCGGAACCAACTATGATGAGGTTCGATGGAGCCGTAATAGAGTAATCTATATTTCCATACTCAAGATAAAACTCACCGGCGCCGAGGTAGGGTAGGGTGTTCCATCCTTCAATATCATCATACACGCACATGCGCGGAAACCATTGTGCTATTTCATAGATCCATCCGTTCTTTGTATTCAATCGTCCCATACGATCGGTGCCATATTGGGGAACTGAAAAAGCGTAATTAATTTTTATCTCAACAGATCCTGTTGTTGCCGGCAACTCCTTAGGAAGCCATAGTTGCATCCGGGTGTCTGAAACATTGTATTTTGCTTTGTAGGTTTTGCCATTCATCACCACTTCCACAGATTTTAATTCATCGCCCTGTGTGAATGCTTTGTTCGCCCAACGGCCGCCTGTAATGAGCGTGGTAGCCTGTGCGCGGCTGTCTTCACGATAAATATTCTGATCCAGTTGCAGCCATAAAAACTTCAGCGCATCAGGGCTGTTGTTCTTATAATTGATCGCTACCGAACCGGAAACCGTTTTTTGCGTGGTATCCAATGTAACCTGAATTTTATAATCTGCCCGGTTTTGCCAGTAATGAGGCCCGGGCTTACCACTTGCACTTCGGTACTCATTGCCGTGTGAAGGGTAAAAGAAAGGATGAAAGGCAATGTGCTGATCATAATGCGAGCCGCTGTCTTCCTGGGCGAAAGCCGTGCCCATAGCGATAACCAGGAAAAAGGCTGTAGCTAAAATTCTTTTCATGTTGAATGTTTGGTGACTGTGAAGGTAAAAGATTCAAAATATTTTATCACGGTTTATTTTCGGCTTTTCTCGGTGGTCGCTGTCCACACCAATATTTTTCCAGTAAGTTTTTGAACAGAGACACTCTCCTCCAAATATTTCTGCATCTTCTCTGAGGTGTTTGCTGGCGCAACGGTTTCATAAAATGTCTGTCTGGCAATTTTCTGCCACTGCTCAATATTATTAAATGAACTTTTTTGTATACGTACATTCTGTATACCGATTTGGATGCGCGTTTTGGTTACAAGCAACGGCCCCGGCTTTGTTCAGATTTGGAAATAAACGTTACTTCCTGGCCAACCGTCTGCCGAATGTAAATGAAAAAGCCGGTTATTTGTTCCTTTGCTGATAGAAGTCGTTTCGCCTGAGTTTCTGTGATGACCGGTGTCTTCACCGCCCATTCCATACAGCAAAGAAAGAAATAACGGGGGTTTTGTATTTTCCATATTGCTTTGCGAAAACGTGTCTGCTTTATTACAGTGTAATTCAACCTTCTCAATTTGGGATGAACAAATTTTTATGCAACCTTACCAAGAGTGGCAATCTTTATGCTGATATTTGTGGGACATAAGTTAAACTACTTGTTAAATCACCTGCATTCTTTTTTCACATATGCCGTAAAACTATTTTCCGGCGACAAAAAATTAAGATGAGCATTAAGCCAATTGCATTTTCCCTCCTTTTCATTACTTCATTTTCCTTTGGAAAATTGTATGCGCAGGACCGCGGATTAATTTTTGGCAATGCCAGGGATAAATACACACAGGCACCCACAGCCGGCGCCAGTATTCAAATTGACGGCAGCAGTGCCAGTGCTGTAGCCGATAGTAATGGAAATTACAAACTTGAAACCACTGTGGGCGTAAAAAATATAACCATTACTTTTTCAGGGTACGCGCCGCAAACCAAGTACAACATTGTAGTTACATCAGGAAATGCGCAAGTCGTAAATTTTGAACTCGAGCCAAAAGCTACCAGTTTGAAAGGTATCGTGATTAACCTGGATAAAAATAAATCTGCAAGGGCAGCGGATATGATCACACCGATGTCTACTCAAAAACTTACCTCGGAAGAAATTAAAAGCAACCCCGGAGGTAATTTTGATGTTTCAAAAGTGATACAGGTATTGCCCGGGGTTGCGGGAGGTGCGCAGGCAAATCGAAATGATATTATTGTTCGTGGTGGTGCGCCGAATGAAAATGTATATTATCTCGATGGAATTGAAATCCCGGTGTTGAATCATTTTCAGACACAGGGAGCTTCCGGCGGCGCTACCGGCATTCTGAATGTATCTTTTATTGATGAGGTTCAACTCACCTCTTCAGCCTTTGATGCACGGTATGATAATGCACTCTCTTCTACTTTTGTAATCAAACAGAGGCAGGGCAACCCCGAAAAGTTGAGTGGCAATATCCGCCTGGGAGCGTCGGAAGTAGCGGCTACCTTAGAAGGACCTTTAGACAGCCAGACCACTTTTCTCGCTTCAGCGCGAAGATCCTATCTCCAGTATCTTTTCCAGGCACTCGACCTGCCCATCCGTCCTCAATACTGGGATTTTCAGTTTAAAGTGACCAGGAATATTAATAAAAAAACGACACTCAATATTATCGGCATAGGAGCCATCGACAAATTCAGGCTGGCTGTGCCCCGAAAATCCAGCCCGGAGAATGAATACATTTTAAGATCCAACCCTGCTATCGATCAATGGACCTATACTATTGGTGCATCGCTGAAGCGATTGATCAGCAATGGCTATATTAATGTGGCACTGAGCCGAAATATGTTTAACAACCGCGCAAACCAGTTTGAAGATAATAATGCTACAAGCAGAATACTCACGCTCAATCTCAATTCAAATGAAATAGAAAACAAACTACGCATAGATGTAAATAAGTACATCAACGGCTGGAGATTTTCCTATGGCGGGGATGTGCAATTCGTAAAGTACAACAGTGACCTCTTTAACCAGGTAAGTAATGAAATAAAAGATAGTAACGGCAATGTGGTGTCCCCGGCAGTAACGATTGACCTGAACACTGAAATTTCTTTTTTTAAA
>JBQCFI010000357.1:0-2926 GCA_051959325.1 Ginsengibacter sp.
ACCGGGCCATTCGCCGGGGAGTATTTGTTTTTATTGTGAAAAGCAACACTTTATTATTGGTGGAGATGTTCTTTTTCAAAGAAGCATTGGGCGCACCGATCTACCTTACGGAGATCACGAAGAATTACTCAGGAATATAAAAGGAAAGCTTTTCAAACTTCCGACGCATGTACAAGTTTACCCGGGACACGGCGCTGCAACTACTATTGGATATGAAATAAAAGAGAATCCGTATTTACAGTAATGCATCCGCTACCGTTTGCCATTTCTGTTACTGTGCTACTTTCGTAATTTTCAGAACATTTGTAGGCAAATGTTGAGAAACCGGGGTGCTGCCAGTGTTTACCACTACATCACCAGTTTTCAAAAAACCGCGTTCTCTTAAAATACCGATCTGGTCGAAGAAAATGTCATCCAGGCTTTCTTCCTCATCGTAGAAAAAAGCACGAACTCCCCAGCTTAAACTTAACTGGTTTATCAGGCTTTTCTGCTTACTGAAAATATATAAAAGGGATTTGGGACGATAGCTGCTGAGCATAAATCCTGTGTACCCGCTTTGAGTCATTCCTATTAATGCATCTGCATTTACATCCTGTGCAAGCTTGCAGGCACTATAGCAAATCGCATCACTTAAGAAGGATGGTGAATGAGGCTGAGGGGCGAGAATATCATCACGGTTATAATCGTAGGCCGTCTTTTCAATTTCAAGGATTATCTTACTCATGGTTTCTATTACCAAAGTCGGATAATTACCGGTAGCTGTTTCGCCGCTGAGCATGAGCGCGTCAGCTCCTTCTAATACTGCATTCGCCACATCTGTGATCTCACTCCTGTTTGGTTTAATGCGATCCATCATGCTTTCCATCATTTGTGTAGCCACGATTACCGGCTTGGCGCGATGCATGCATTTGCGAATGATCTCTTTTTGGATTAGCGGTACTTTTTCTATCGGCAATTCAACACCAAGATCGCCACGTGCTATCATAATGGCATCGCTTTCTATAATAATATCGCGGATGTTGATCACCGCTTCCGGCTTTTCAATTTTAGCAATCACTTTTGCCTTGCTGTTTCTTTCCTTCAAAATGTCTTTGAGCCCGGTAATATCTTTTACCTCGCGTACAAATGAAAGTGCTATCCAGTCTACATCCTGTCCTATGATAAAATCAAGGTCATTCAAGTCTTTTTCGGTAAGTGCCGGCAAGGAAATTTTTGTATCAGGGAGATTTAAACCTTTTTTTGACGAAAGTATTCCACCGATCACTACAACCACTTCTACGTTATTGTTCGGAAGTATTTTAGTAACCCTTACTTCCAGCTTGCCGTCGTCAATCATGATCAAATTACCCGGCACTACGTCTTTATACAGATCCGGATAGCTTACATAAATTTGTTCTTTTGTGCCTATACATTTTGTATTTGTAAAAGTGAGAATATCACCTGGGTTAATCTCCAACGCATTATTTTCAATTTCTCCCACTCTTAGTTTGGGGCCTTGCAGGTCTGCAAGAATGGCAATATTAAACGGAAGGGTTTCATTGATCTTCCGGACAATCTGAATGATCCTTGCTTTATCTTCCTGGCTCCCATGAGAAAAATTCAGCCGGAAAACATTTACACCACATTTTACCAGTTCTACCATCGCGTCATAATTGTCACAGGCGGGGCCAACGGTAGCAACTATTTTTGTACGTTTCACGGTATGATCAAATCCTGCTTTTTTATCCATTTCCTTATGCAGATATTTACTGATATTTTTCGACATTTACTTAATAATTTTATATTAGACAATTCTTAATTTACAATGTACCATTCCTTAACTGGATAATATCTTTACAATTTTCATCCAGTCTTCACTTAATTTTTGTTTCTTTTTTACCGCCTGATCTAATGGTATGTAATGCATTTTATTGTTCACGATTCCTACAAAAACATTGTACCTGCCTTCCAGTAAACATTCCACCGCTGCATATCCCATGCGGCTTGCTATCAGCCTGTCGAAACAAGTAGGGGAACCGCCACGCTGAATGTGCCCGAGAATCGTGACACGCACTTCCTGTTCAGGAATTCTTTCTGTAATCACTTTTGCTAATTCCGCTGCGCCAAATTTTTCGCCTTCGGCAACTACGATAATATTTACTAATTTTTTGCGTCCGTGTTTTTCCAGCAATGCATTTACCACACCTTCTACGTCAGTTTTTTGTTCGGGAATCAAAATATTTTCTGCTCCCGTGGCAATGCCGCTATGCAACGCAATGTAACCTGAATCACGTCCCATTACTTCAATGATAAAAAGCCGGTCGTGCGCGTCTGCGGTGTCTCTTACTTTATCTATCGCTTCAACAGCGGTATTTACAGCCGTATCAAAACCTATGGTAAAATCAGTACCTGCAATGTCTTTATCAATTGTTCCGGGCAAACCAATGCACGGAATATCAAATTCATGACTGAAGATTTGGGCTCCACGAAAAGAACCGTCTCCGCCAATAATCACCAACCCGTTAATACCATGACTTTGCAAATTTTCAAAGGCTTTCTTTCTGCCTTCTTTTGTATAAAACTCTTTACATCGGGCTGTTTTTAAAACGGTGCCACCACGTTGAATAATATTGGCAACACTCTTACTTTCCATTTTAAAAATATCATTATCAATCATTCCCATATACCCGCGCATGATCCCGTAAACCTCTAATTTATTATAAATACCGGTGCGCACAACTGCTCTTATTGCAGCATTCATTCCCGGAGAATCGCCGCCCGAGGTTAAAACGCCGATTTTTGTTACTTTACGTTCCAAGACTTATTAGATTATGATGTTATCCTTTTAAAAGGCGTCAAAAGTACACATTTACGCTTATTAATTTACAACATTTTCTTTCTGTGAAGCTTTAAAAGATAAACGGAAAATGCATTTATTTGTTGCTAT
>JBQCFI010000358.1:0-19508 GCA_051959325.1 Ginsengibacter sp.
TTGTTATTTAGTAATTTTAGAGAAAAAGATTAAACATGGCAGACACAGTTAAAAAAGTAGTGATTGTTGGTGGCGGTTTCGCCGGGATAAATATTGTAAAACAAATATGGAAAGATAAACGGTTTCATATCACCATGGTGGATCAGGACAATTATCATTTCTTTCCACCATTGCTTTACCAGGTGGCTACCGCTTTTATTGAGCCTTCAAATATCAGTTATCCGTTCCGCAGGATGTTTACCGAAAAAAATAATGTACGTTTTCATTATGGAATGCTTTTGAAAGTGGTTCCGGAAAAAAATATGATTGAAACTACCACTGGCACACTCGATTATGATTACCTCGTGCTTGCGATTGGCACAGAAACGAATTATTTTGGAATGGAAAACGTAAAGCAACATTCTTTGCCGATGAAATCGGTAGATGATGCGATTAACCTCAGGAATCATTTATTGCTGAATATGGAAAATGCAGTAATCTCCAACGATCCGGCAGAAAGAGAAAGGTTATTAACAATTGTGATCGCTGGCGGCGGACCATCCGGAGTTGAAATTGCAGGAATGCTTGCAGAGATGGGACAAACGATTGTTGCAAAAGAATATCCGGAAATCAAACGCGGCAATTCCCGCATTCATCTCATAGATGCTTCACCACATCTCCTTGGCCCGATGAGCAAAAAAGCACAGGATGCGGCTTATAAGGTTTTGAGTGAATTAGGCGTGCAAATAAAATTAAACAAAACTGTAAAAGATTATCAGGATGGAAAAGTAATAATGGCAGACGGAGAAACAATTGCTACCAATTGTTTGATATGGACATCTGGTGTAGTTGCGCGCAAGGTTGATGGGATATCACCGGAACAAATTGGACATGCGAGGAGGATTTTGGTAGATGAATATAATAAAGTAAAAGATTCTAAAAATATTTATGCAATTGGTGATATTTGTTTGCAAACTACTGATAAAAATTATCCAAAAGGTCATCCCCAGCTGGCACAGGTCGCGATACAGCAGGGAAGGTTGTTGGGTGAAAATTTACGAAAAATGCAATCAGGTGAAAAACTAAAACCATTTGCCTATGATAATAAAGGAAGCATGGCAATCATTTCCAAATATGAAGCAGTAGCCGATTTGCCCAAAGTCTCTTTCACCGGATTCTTTGCATGGCTCATCTGGCTTTTTGTTCATATTATCCCTTTAGTTGGCTTTAGAAATAAAGTGAAATTAGCATTTAGTTGGTTCTGGTCTTTTATTACCAATAATCCAACATTGAGATTGATCATTCGTCCGAAAAAACAAGCGGATTGCAATTAAGAAAAAGAAAATCATTAAAATGAAAGCAGCAATTATAAATGAGTTTGGCGATGCGGATGTTTTACAAATTACCGAAGTAGAGAAACCGGAAATTAATGAGGAACAGGTTTTAATTAAAGTAAAAGCAATCGGCATAAATCCTGTAGATACGAAAGTAAGAGCAGGAACAAGTGGCATTTCAAAACAGATTACTTTACCTGTTATTTTAGGCTGGGATGTAAGTGGGACGATTGTGAATGTTGGCAAAAACGTTACTGAAGTCAAAACCGGAGATCATGTTTTTGGATGTGTTGGTTTTCCACGTTTGGGAAATGCTTATGCAGAATTTACGCTTGCCGATCCGAAGTTACTTGCTATAAAACCAAATAATATTTCGTTTGAAGAAGCGGCCGCGATTCCGATTGCCGGTTTGACAGCTTACCAGGCCATTAATGAAGAATTAAAAGTATCATCGGGAGAAAAAATACTTATCCAGGCGGCAGCTGGCGGAGTGGGTCATTTGGCCGTTCAGCTTGCAAAAATGAATGGCGCATATGTGATTGGAACCGCATCCGGGGAAAATGAAAAATTTTTAAAATCCCTCGATGTTGATCAATTTATTGATTACAAAAAAGAAAGGTTTGAAAATATCGTTCATGATCTGGATTGTGCTTTAGATGCAATGGGAGGCGACGTTTTGTATAGAACGATTTCTTGTGTAAAACAGGGTGGCAACGTGGTTTGCCTTCCTTCTTCTACCAAAAATGATCCAAAAGCAATAGGACTTGCGAATGAACGAAATATCAAATTAACGTGGCCAATGATGCGGGCAGATGGAGAAGAAATGCGAATCATCGCCAGTCTTTTACAGGAAAAAAAATTGAAAGTTTTTGTAGATAAAATTTTCACATTAGACCAGATTGCCTGGGCGCATAAGGCAGTCGAAACACATAAGACTAAAGGAAAAGTAGTTGTAAAAGTGGAATAGAATTTTACCTGGTTCAGCAAAGCAAGAAATAATGCAAATATTAATTTTTCAAACAGCATTATTTTCAATTCATTTAACAGCGTTTGCTTTTTTACCTGGTATTAGCAGGATCAATGAAATAATTCCGATCAACGAAAAAAGGGCTCCAAAAATAAAAACGGAAGAGTGGCTTACTTTGTCCCAAAGCTGCCCGGCTACTATACTGGCAATGAGTCCGGTTAGCCCAATAGTAGTAGAATACCAACCGATGCCGCTTGCTCGCAACTGTGATGGAACAAAATCTGCCGCCATCGCTTTTCCAACCGCTCTGAAAATGCCCTGGTATAATCCATACATACAAAATAAAGAGCCGATAAGCCATAGATTTTTGGTGAAAGCAAAGCCGCTATAAGCGATTAAAAAAATGAGGAATGAAATAAGTAAGATATTTTTTCTTCCATATTTATCTGATAAATGGCCGGCAGGGTATGAAATTGCCGCTGCCAGCAAATTGAAAACTGCATAAATAAGAATGGTATTTTCGAATGAAACACCGAGATCTTTTGTCTGCAGAATTAAGAACGCGTTACTTGAATTTCCGATTCCAAATAAAGCTGTTACCAACAGGTATTTTCTATATTGTGACGGAAATTCTTTAAGGCCTACATCTATTTTTATTTTTGATTTTACATCCACCTTTTTTTCTTTTACCAATAAAATCATTATTACTGATAAAACTCCGGGTATGAATGCCAGATAAAAAACTGAACGGATATTGAATTGCCAGGAAAAAAGAAGGACCACAGCAATAAGAGGACCGATAAAAGCGCCCAGATTATCTCCTACTCCTTCTAATCCAAAAGCCTTACCACGGTTTTTTTCATCGGCGGAGGCAGCAATTAATGCATCACGTGGCGCTGCACGCGTTCCTGCTCCAAAACGATCAGAAAAACGTGCACCGAAAACCAGAGGCCATCCGGTAGCCAATCCCATAAAAGGCTTGGAAATCGCCGAAAGCACATAACCAAAGATCGCGATTCCTTTGCGCTTTTGCCACTTATCTGATAAACTGCCGCTAAATCCCTGAATAATATTCTGAACGGTGCCGGCAACTCCTTCGATCAGTCCAACAATGCTTCCGCTTACTTTTAAAGTTTGCGTTAGGAATATCGGAAGAATCGGATAAAGCATTTCGGAAGAAATATCTGAAAAAAGGCTGGTGAATGCCAACAAAAAAGTATTTTTTGTGAGGCCTGAAAAAAAGCTTTTCTTCTTTACTGGTTCCATGTTTTAATTCCCTAAAAATTAAAAATTTTTATTCCCTCATGGTTTTGACTTCTGTTGAATTGTGTAGTCAATTGATTTTTTCCCACCACCATAAATGATTAAATAAATCAGCAACAGAGTCATAGCAAAATCTGTGCGGTAATCATGTGCCATAAACCAAAAGCCTTTTTCAATCAGTTCCGGATATTTCGTAGTAAAAAACGAAACGATCATAATAATCAAAAGTGGAATCGCAGCTAATCTTGTGAGCAAACCAATTAATATTAAAATTCCACAAACAATTTCAAATGTGCCCGTGAAATAAGCCCAGAATGCGGGATTGCTAAAACCAATTTTTTCAAATCTGCCCGTGCCAAGCGTTTCAGGAAATAAATATTTTTGCAATCCTTCCGACAGGAAAATTAAACCAACAGCAAGGCGGCACAAAAGTGCAGGAACGTTACCTGTTTTATAGAGATGTAACATAATAATTATTATAAATGTACGAAAAGTGTATAATTCCAGCATGATTCACTTACTTTGAAATATTAGAATAGTTTCTTTACAGAAGAACTTAAATACTAACAGAACTTTAATGTAACGTTCATAGAATACAAATTCTCTTTATTTCTTCTTTTATTGAGATAAAGCCCACTCTTTTGAAAATAAATCCTTACTTTTGCAACCCTTTCAGAATTTTGTGTTTTGGCTGGAGTGAATTTTCTCTAAAAACATATTGCCCACATGGCTCCATAAGTTCCCGTCTGTTCGGGACGCCGGCGAGGGTGTAAAAGTAAAATATTATAATAATGCCAAAGGTTAAAACCAACTCGAGCGCGAAGAAGCGCTTCAAAGTAACCGGAACCGGTGAAATCACTTTTCAAAAAGCCTACAAACGTCACATTCTTACCAAAAAAACCACCAAACGCAAACGTGCTTTGCGCAAGAAGGGATGTGTAAGCGATGCCAACCGACCATTTGTAATGAGATTACTTCGTATGAAATAATCGCTTCCTATCAACAATTTTCAAAAAAAATAAAAATATTAAAATATGCCACGTTCATCAAATTCAGTAGCATCAAGGGCAAGAAGGAAAAGAGTTCTTAAAGCCGCCAAAGGTTATTACGGAAAAAGAAAAAACGTTTATACCGTTGCTAAAAATGTAATGGAAAAAGGTTTGACATATAGCTATGTCGGCCGCAAATTGAAAAAACGCGAATACCGTGCTTTGTGGATTGCCCGTATCAATGCAGCTGTAAGAGAAGAAGGATTGACGTACAGCCAGTTCATTCATAAACTAACTGAGAAAAATATCGGTTTGAACCGTAAGATTCTCGCTGATATGGCGATGAATGAGCCTGAGAGTTTTAAAAATCTGATTTTGTCAGTGAAATAATTCTTTTTCAAAATTTCTTTAAAACCGTCCGAAAAAATCGCGACGGTTTTTTTATGCCTGATCGTTAATTCTTAATTGATTATCCGGTATTCTCCGTTCACGAATTCACCTTTCACAATTCATCATTATATTCTCCATTCTATTACATTTGTAAATATTTCTAAAGCCTTAAAAATTCTGAATGAATAACACTTATAGTGATCTTGTAGATCAAACGTTTAATTTCCCCCAGGAAGGTTATGATCTCAAAGATGGTTATCTCCAATACAATGATGTAAATGTAAAAGCGCTGATAGATAAATACGGAACGCCGCTCAAGTTCACTTATTTACCAAAAATAGGCATGCAAATAAATAAGGCTAAAAAAATGTTTGAGCATGCCTTTAAAAAGCATAAGTATGAAGGAAAATACAATTATTGCTATTGTACCAAAAGCTCCCATTTTTCTTTCATCGTTGAGGAAGCATTGAAACATGACATTCATCTTGAAACATCCTATGCATACGATATCGAGATCATTCTGAAATTATTTGAAAGAAAAAAGATCACCAAGGAAACATTCATCATTTGTAATGGCTTTAAACAAAAAACTTACACGAGCAGAATCGCACGACTGCTCAATTCCGGTTTTAAAAATGTCATTCCTGTATTAGATAATAAAGAAGAACTGAAAGCCTATCGAAAATCAGTAAAAGTGCCTTTTAATATTGGCATTCGGGTGGCAGCGGAGGAAGAACCAACATTTCCTTTTTACACTTCGCGTTTGGGAATCCGGGCAAAAGACATTCTGGAATTTTATGTAGATGAAATTGAAGGATTTGAAAATAAGTTTCAATTAAAAATGCTTCATATTTTTTTGAATAAAGGAATAAAAGATGACATTTATTATTGGAGCGAGCTGAATAAAGTAATCAATCTTTATTGCCAGCTCAGAAAAATTTGCCCGGAATTAGATTCAATAAATATTGGCGGTGGGTTTCCCATAAAACATTCTTTGGGCTTTGATTATGATTACCAGTTCATGATCAACGAAATCGTCAGAAACATCAAAGTTGCGTGCAAAAAAAGCAAGGTACCGATGCCAAATATTTTTACAGAATTTGGAAGTTATACGGTCGGGGAAAGCATGGCGCATATTTACAGTGTGATTGGTGAAAAAATGCAAAACGACCGCGAAACCTGGTATATGATTGATTCATCTTTCATCACAACTTTGCCTGATACATGGGGCATTGGTGAAAAGTTCCTGATGCTTCCTGTAAATAAATGGGACAATGAATATCAGCGGGTAACGCTCGGCGGCATCACCTGCGATAGTCATGATTATTACGATTCAGAGGAACACATCAATGAAGTCTTTTTACCGAAAATCGGAACCGGCGAACCATTGTATGTTGGCTTTTTTCATACCGGCGCATACCAGGATCAAATAAGCGGCTACGGAGGAATAAAACATTGCCTGATACCTTCTCCAAAATACATTGTACTTAATTATGATAAGAATGGCACGCTGGTAGATTGGGAATATGCCAAAGAACAGAGCGCGGCAAGTATGTTGAAGATTTTGGGTTATAAATAAAATAGAAAATCGACTTATTTCTTTTTTTACTGGTGAAGTAACTTTGCACAACAAAAAACAGCATTATGAAATTAATACGCTTCGGAAAGCCTGGAAATGAAAGACCTGGAGTAATCATTCAGGATAAAAGATACGATGTGTCATCATTTATAAAAGATTATGACGAAGATTTTTTTGCAAATGATGGTGTAAATAATTTAAAAAAAATTATCGAAGAAAACAATTTCCCGGAAATAGATTCAAAAGAAAGATTAGGATGCCCGGTGTATAAGCCTTCCAAAATAATTTGTATTGGATTAAATTATGCAAAGCATGCCAAAGAAACAAACGCTGCTATTCCAAAAGAACCCATTTTATTCTTCAAATCTACAACAGCAATTTGCGGTCCTGATGACGATATTATCATTCCGAAAAATTCAGTAAAAACAGACTGGGAAGTAGAGTTGGCGGTTGTTATAGGAAAACGTGCCAGTTATGTAGATGGCGATGAGGCAATGGATTATGTAGCCGGATATTGTTTGCACAATGACGTAAGTGAAAGAGAATTTCAGATAGAGCGCGGCGGCCAGTGGGTAAAAGGAAAAAGTTGCGACACCTTTGCTCCACTTGGGCCGTGGTTGGCCACTAAAGACGAAATTGAAAATGTAGATAATTTACATTTATGGCTTACCGTTAATGGGAAAAAAATGCAGGATGGAAATACAGACGATTTGATATTCAATATTCCCCAGGTTGTTTCTTATATCAGCCAGTTTATGACTTTATTGCCTGGCGATATTATTTCTACCGGCACTCCGCATGGCGTTGCACTTGGAATGAATCCGCCGGTTTATTTAAAGGCCGGAGATGTAGTAGAATTGGGAATCGATGGGCTTGGAACACAAAAACAACTTGTAAAAAACTGGACCAAATAATTATCTAGCATGATAGACGCCCATGTTCATTTCTGGAAATACAATCCAATAAAAGATGCATGGATTACTGATGAAATGGGATTGCTGCAACGTGATTTTTTTCCGCAAGATTTACAACCTGTTTTGCACGAAAATGGGGTAACAGGAATTATTGCAGTGCAGGCCGATCAAAGCGAAAATGAGACGGATTTTTTGTTGCAACTGGCAGATAAGAACCCTTTTATAAAAGGCATTGTTGGCTGGGTAGATCTGCAAAATAAGAATCTTGAAGATAAGTTGCTTCACTGGTCTGAATATCCTGTTGTAAAAGGCTTCAGGCATATAGTACAGGCAGAGTCTGATGGTTTTTTGAGAAAAGAAGCTTTCGTGAATGGAATTAGACTCTTAAAAAATTTTGATTTCACTTATGATATCCTGATTTATCCAAATCAATTGAGAGAAGCGATTCAATTTGTAAATAAATTTCCGAATCAAAAATTTATCCTTGACCACTGTGCCAAACCTTGGATAAGAGATCAAAAAATCACTGAATGGAAAATTGAAATAAAGGAAATTGCTAAAAATGAAAATGTTTATTGCAAGGTTTCCGGATTAGTAACAGAAGCAAAATGGAACGAATGGAAAACCGAAGATTTATATCCTTACCTTGACGTAGTATTTGAATCTTTTGGTACAGACAGAATTTTATTTGGAAGCGATTGGCCGGTGATGTTGTTGAGTAGCACTTATAATAAATGGAAAAATTTACTGGAAAAATATATGTTGCAATTTTCTGATGAAGAAAAGCAAAAAGTATTTCATACAAATGCAATCAAATTTTATAATCTAAATTCCTAAACCATCTAAACACAAAAAATGAATCTTCATCTTGATAATAAAGTCATCATTGTAACGGGCGGCGCGAAAGGAATTGGGGAAGGAATTGTAAAAACACTGGCTGCAGAAAATGCGATACCGGTGATCGTCGGTAGAAATGAAAGCGACAATTTAAAAACGCTTGAAAGTATCAATAGCAAAGGGTTTCAGGTAGTAGCAGAATTAACAAAACCCGAAGAGTGTGAGAATGCAATAAAAAAGATTGTTGAAAAATATAACCGAATTGATGGTTTGGTAAATAATGCCGGGGTAAATGATGGAGTTGGTTTGGAACAAGGAAATTATGAAGGTTTTATTGCTTCACTGCATAAAAATTTAGTGCATTACTATTTGATGGCGCATCATGCTTTACCTTATTTAATAAAATCAAAGGGATCGATTGTAAACATCGGTTCTAAAACTGCCGAAACGGGCCAGGGAAATACGTCTGCTTACGCTGCTTCTAACGGAGGACGTGATGCACTGACAAGAGAATGGGCAGTGGAATTATTGAAATATAATATCCGGGTAAATGCGGTGATCGTTGCAGAATGTTTTACTCCGCTATATGAAAAGTGGATTAAAACATTTGAAAATCCTGAAGAAAAATTAAAATCAATAACAGAAAAAATTCCATTGGAAAAAAGAATGACAACACCGGAAGAAATTGCCAATATGGTCGCATTTCTTTTGTCGGACCGGTCGAGCCATACAACCGGGCAAATCATTCATGTGGATGGTGGTTATGTGCATCTTGACAGGGCAATCTAATATTTCAAAAAATATAAAAATGAAAAAGAACAGTATTTTTCACTGCTATGAAATTTTTTATTGCAAAAAATTAAAACCTTTACTTTTTCTAACGCTTGCTATTATGTCATTTACAATGTCCACGGCACAAACAGTTATTCCTTTGTACAAAGAAGTACCAAACAGTAAACCTGATTTGGACTACAAAGAAAAAGCTGATACAGGAAAAGATGGCGTTATCAGGATCAGTCAAGTATCGGTACCTGAAATTGCAATTTTTAAAGCTGCAAACACAAATAAAAAAACCACGGCGGTGGTCATTTGTCCCGGCGGCGGCTACAGTATTCTCGCTTACAATTTAGAAGGAACTGAAGTAGCGAAAATTTTAAATTCATGGGGTGTCACTGCCGTTGTTTTAAAATACCGTTTGCCATCAGACGAAATTATGAAAGATAAGAGCATCGGGCCTTTACAGGATGCGCAAAAAGCTTTGCAATATGTAAGAGAACATGCAAATGAATTAAATGTTGATCCGCAAAAAGTAGGAATCATGGGCTTTTCGGCAGGCGGACATCTCGCCTCGACTGCTTCCACTCATTTTCAAAAGTCATACATTGATAACCCAAAGAATATTTCTTTACGACCGGATTTTTCAATTTTTGGGTATCCTGTAATTAGCATGACGGATTCGCTTGCTCATATGGGAAGCCGTCAAAACCTGATAGGGAAAAATCCATCGGAAACGTTGATAAAAGAATTTTCAAATGAACTACAGGTTACAAAAAATACTCCAATCACATTTTTGGTTCTCGCTGGTGATGACCACGGTGTAAAACCCGAAAATAGCATAAAGTATTACGAAGCGTTATTAAAAAACAAGGTTCCGGCAGAAATGCACATTTTTCAAAATGGCGGTCATGGATTTGGGACCCGTTTATTGGAAGGGGAAGATAATTGGATGGATCTTTTGAAAGTGTGGATGGGGCATAATAAATTGCTATAAAAAGGGAAACCACGATTATCTGCAAATTCAAGAGATCTTTCAGCAAAGCAATAAATATCGGTGATTTATAATTTTGGCGCCCTGATTGAAGTGCACTAAAAACAGAAAACCAATCTTTTTAAGGATTGGTTTTCTTGTTTACTATTGAGCGAAAAAAGTAATTTTAATGCTGGGCCCACCAGAGCGGAGTAAGGGTTGCATCGGGGCCATTAAGTCCTTTTACCGCCTGGTTGTAACCATTCACATTGCTGTTTTGCAGTTTTGCAGGATATTTCATTCTTTGCGGGAAGAACTGCTGATTGCTGGTCATGTAATTTGAATTAGTAAGAGCAGGCAATGTTTGTATTGGTGCCTCAAGAACTACATTTTCAAAGAATGGCAATCCAAGTCTTCTGTGGTCGCTCCATGTTTCCAATGGCAGCCATGGAGTTTGTGCAATAAATTTTTGGGTAATGATCTTGGTAAGATGATCATTTCTAACTGTTCCATTTTTATAAAGTGTATTTGATGGATACGGAATGCTTACAGTCCCGGTAGTACCGGTTAATCCATCGACATAGCTCATCTGATGAGAATTTCCCGGTTCGGTGGTATTATCCCAATTTACAGAAGTACCATCATTATTATAATCGGTCGAAGCAAGATAGGTGGATAAATACTGGGAAACGCCCCAATAATCAAAACTTTTCGAGATACCGGTTTCATAAGCAGTTTTTGCATCAACCGGAGTAGCCCAGCCCCTGACTGAACCTTCAGCCAAAAGGAAATAAGTTTCCCATGGACCAAGAAATACTCTTTTAGCGGTTTGAGTTCGGAATTGATTTTTTAAAGAAGGGACCATGCTGGTAGTAGCACCTATGTTGATTGCCTGGAATAATCCATCAACCACCCCACCTTTTGAACCCCAATTTCCATCAGGAGTTCCATTCCATGTAAATTTCGCATCGATGGTTTTAATCTTGTCACCGTTTACATTTTTTACATAACCAACAGTATTGGAACCCACTGCACCACAAGTTCCGCTTGGGTAAGATGCATCATTGCTGTTGCCCGGCATATAAAACATTTGGTAAGCCCTTGGATCTATTGAATTTGGCAAACCATCTAACCAATAAGCTGAAAAAGGATTATTGGTTTTTGTGGTCATCTGCACCGGGTAATATTGCCCTGCATAATCTGCTGGTTTAATATTGGCAATCGCAGTTGCCTGCGACCCAGCATCGGTTATTACAGAAGGAATCTGTGAAGCCGAAGTAACGCTTCCCAAATTCACAACAAGGTTGTTAAAGGTAACTGATTCAGGCAACTGATACCAGCAGCGGGTGTACATTCCCGAAAGGTCATCCCATCCCGGTTTTTCCTGTATTTGAAAGGTTTGAGACGCATCTGTAAGAAGAGAACCTTTGGCAGCGTCTTCAAATTCAGCTTGTGCCTTTGAAGGATCCACTTCAGATAATCTCATTGCCAGACGAAGACGCAGCGAATTTCCGTAAGCCTGCCATTTTGCAAAATCGAAGCCATAAGCAGGATCTTCATTCTTAACTACTGTAGGCAGAGCCGCAGTGGTGAGATCTAATTTTGAAGTTGCATCTTTTAACTCATCGAGGATATAATAGTAAACACTTTTTACATCCTGAAAATCGGGATTTTTGCCCTGGAAAGCAATTGTAGGCATTGGTCCGAAATTATCGCTCATCTCACTGATGAGATAGGCTCTCCAAATTCTTGACACCTGGATAAGATTGTTTGTATAGAACTTTTGAGTTCCAGCGGCTATTTGTTGATTAGCCACATCTATGGCGCTGTTGATTGTGTTCAAAGCGCCAGACTGATTGTCATAATATTCACTGATCCACTCGTCGTTGTAATCAGCAACAGAGAAGGTGGCACCATCGGCATCTGCTATCTGACGACCACCAGGCACCCAGTAGAGAACGAAAGCTCTTTCGGAAACTCCCGGATTCATTTGTGCATGAATGATGGAATTATCAATAAAATACTCTACCTGGGTCTGGTCGGCGCTTGCAGCCGTTGGACTGGTATTGATATCTGTAATCTTCTTACAACCTGTGAATACCAGGATTATAGTTGCTATCAGGCTTGTTTTTTTAAGAATATGTTTCATTTATAATAAATTAAAAAGTTTAAAAATCAGAGCCCTAATGAAAGGTTGATATAAAAGGTGCGTGTTGTTGGAGCACTTCCATTTTCAAATCCATAAGCATTAGTTCCTGTTGCATAAGATGATTCCGGATCCAGTCCATGCATATGACTTGTAATCAGCCATACGTTGTTACATGACACAGAGACAATCGCTTTCTGAATAAAGGATTTTTCCAACATTTTTTTAGGGAATGTATAACTCAATTGAACATTTCTAAGTCTTACGTTGGTCGCATCATACAGGTTTGTTTCTGTAATACCGGTATTTCCCCTTCCTGCTGTTGCTCCCCAATATTGCTGGGTTGAAATGCGTGTAGTGTTTACTACATATTGATTGGTGTTTGGATCGAGCACTACTCCCTTTATAAGCATGGAATCTCTTCCACCAGCGGCTGTTATGGCTGCAGTACCATTTCTCTCCATATTATCCAATGTTTGAGAGAACATTTTTCCGCCTATTCTTGCATCAACCTGTACTGAAAGTCCAAAACCTTTGTAAGAAAATGAGTTCGTCCATCCAATTAAAGCATCTGCCTGCTGATTGCCAAGATCCGTAATATCGGTAGTTGCCTGTGGAAGACCGTTTGCTGAAAGGATCAGCTGCCCATAATTTGCATCTTTTTGATCAGTAACCCTGCGAAGTTTGGTACCATATATTTCACCAAAAGGCTGACCGGCAACTGCCAGCACTTGGATTACATCAAATCCACCAAGCTGATACTTGTCGATTCCCGGGTAAATATATGGAACAGTATTTTTATTATGAGAATAATTCAAAGTAGTATTCCAGCTCAAGCCTTTAGGATTGGTGAGAATACGAGCGTTTGCTGTTATTTCCACACCTTTGTTTTGAACATTTCCCGCATTAATAATAAAAGAACTATAGCCGCTTAAAGGATCCATTGGAAGTGCCACTAATTGATTAAAAGTGTTTTGTTTATAAACAGTAACATCTAATCCCAATCTATCCCCGAAGAAATGCAATTCCAATCCGCCTTCATAAGACTTCATCAGCTGATTTTTCACGCTGTCATTATACAATGTTCCTCCCCTGGAAGCAGTAGTGTTTCCATTCGGATCGGTACCGATAGAATAGGTATTATAAATCTGGTATGGATCCATATCGCTTCCTGCTTCTGCGTAAGTGCCTCTTAATTTACCGTAACTAAACCAAGATGGTAAATTTTTCATCATTTCGCTAAATACATAAGAAAGACTTACTGAAGGATAGAAATAGGAGTTGTGATTTGGCGCCAACGCTGAAGTCCAGTCATTACGCCAGGTAGCATCTAAAAATAAATAGCTGTCATAGTTCAAACCAACTGAACCATAAAGTGAATTAATTTTCTTCTGCCCGTAAATTTGGCTAACACCGGGCTGTCCAACTGAATTACCTACAGAAAATAAATTGGGAACTCTCAGAGGGTTAGCGCTAATGCTGATTGCACTGTTTTGCCATGCCATCATATTTCCACCGACCATTATTGAACCGCCCAATTTACCAAACAGATTATCTTTCTTGGCTGTGATCATTCCGCTGTAATTGGTTTGCTGATAAGTTTGCTTACCAATTGAGTAACTGTTATTAGAAGGACTTCCCGCATAGGTTTTTGCTTCTGTATTGGTATTGTACATATCCGCACCCGCAGTTGCTTCTGCAGTCAACCACGAAGTGAACTGGTGCCTTAATGTCGCATACAATAAATAGCGATTACGTGTGTCGCTGTTCAAATTATATTTTGCGGCCCAGTAAGGGTTCATGCCACTTCCTTTTTGCCACCAAAACATATTTTTGTTGGTATCCAAAGGATTTTCAAAATTTTGAATATTAAGTGTTCTTGGCAGGTTGTAGATGGTAGCAAAGATGCTTCCGTTCTGACCTTCAAGTGATCGGTTATTTGCCGTTGCATTAATGTACTGAACTTTTGTATCCAACGTCCAATGATCATCGTTACCAAATTTTGTTACTGCACGTGCTGTCAGGTTATTACGTGAAAGTTTGGCTCCCGGAATAATGCTTTTATCATCAAAGCGATTATAAGAAGCATAAACTGATGTGGAATTAAACTGTTGTTGAAAAGACACATTTTGATTCGATACCACTCCATTCTTAAAAAAATTAGCAACATTATCGTAAGGATGCAGTGTTACAGATTTGCCATTCCAGTCAATTACCTGTTGTCCATTAATCTTTGGGCCCCAACTGGACGTAGAAGTAGAGTCATACAAGCCGTTAGTTCCCTGGGCATAAGTATTCTGCATTTCAGGATTGGTGAAAATGCTTTCAAAACCAACGGATGAAGAAACGGTAATTCCAAGTCCCGGTTGTTTTCTTCCAGTTTTAGTGGTAATTAAAATTACTCCATTTCCACCAAGAGAACCATAAAGAGCTGCAGCCGCCGGACCTTTCAATACGCTGATAGAAGCAATGTCATCGGCATTGATATCGCTCAAACCATTTCCCATATCCAGTGAAGGATTCCAGAAATCGTTGGTAGCGCCAATTCCTACTCGGCCCGTAGAATTATCCATTGGAACCCCGTCTACGACAATTAATGGCTGAGAAGAACCACTGAATGAGTTGTTTCCGCGCAAAAGGATTTGAGATGAACCACCCGGCCCGTTACCGGAACGAACTACCTGTAAACCGGAAACTTTTCCTGTAAGATCATTTACAAGATTTGGTTCTCTTGCTTCAGTAAGGGTCTGACCGGAAACCTGTTGAACAGAATAACCCAAAGATTTTTTCGATCTTTGGATACCGAGAGCTGTCACAACAACTTCCTGGAGAGCGGCTGAACCACCTTCCAGCGTAATTGCCACATGAGTTTGCTGCCCGACAGGCACATCCTGCGTGTTATAATTGACAGAGCTCACTTCCAGAACCGGGCTGGCACCCGATACTGAAAGACTAAACTTGCCATTGGCGTCGGTAGTGGTGCCGAGATTCGTCCCTTTTAACATGACCGATACATTCGCTAAAGGTGTACCTCTGTTGTCTTTTATTGTTCCCGTAATTTCCCTTTGCTGACCGAACGCTATGGCAAAGCAAAAGCTGAGAAAAGTACTGAGCAACAATTTTTGCGTAATTTTTTCCATTGCTAATTTTTTTCTGTTGATAGATAGGGTTTTGTTGTTTTGTGTATTTGATAAAAATTTAAAATTGTTATTTTACCTCTCAATGCATTCTGCTTAATATCCGGTTGTGTCAATTCCTGTTTTTTAGTGGCAATTAAAAAGGCTAAACTGCTGCTTATATTTTTCATTTTACTAAGACATGACGCTATGATGACAGTATAAATCCCGAACTTCCAGTACGCAAAGAAATATGGTAAATTCCTGTTTTCTTTAAGAAGCCGATCCTTTTTATCACTGATGCACTGTCAATATTTGCCTCAAACGAATATCACGCGATGAAGCACCAACCATGATTCGAAAATCGCCTGGCTCTACTGTCCATTTCATTTCTGCATTCAACAGCCGCAGTAAATCGGGAGTGATAATAAAAGAGACTTCCTTCTCCTCAGCGGGCAAGAGGTGTATCCGTTGAAAACCTTTTAATTCCATTACCGGCCTCACAACCGAAGAAATTAAATCCCTGATGTATAATTGCACCACTTCATCTCCCTCTACTTCCCCCGTATTTTTTAAAGTAAAATGTACCACTGTTGAATCATTCCTGCCAATGTTATTGTTGTCAAAACGAAGATTACTGTATTCAAAATTCGTATAGCTTAATCCAAATCCAAAAGGGAATAACGGTAAACCAGATAAATCGTTGTAGTCATCACCTCTCCCGGTAGGTTCATGATTATAAAAAAGTGGAAGCTGACCCTCGGAAATGGGATAAGTAATAGGAAGACGACCTGCCGGATTTTTATCTCCGAATAAAATGTCGGCCACTGCATTACCACCTTCTTCACCCGGGTACCACACATTTAAAACCCCATCTACTTTTGATAGCCAGTTGCTCATGGTAATTGCGCTTCCGCCGGTTAATATTATAATCACTGGTTTTCCGGTGGCGGCGACTTGCCTGATTAGTTCTTCCTGGTGTCCCGGAAGAGAAAGAATCGCTCTATCCTGAAATTCTCCCTCTTTAATTCCTGTTACTATCACCGCAACTGAAGCTTTTGAGACGGCAGCTACTGCCTGTTTTATTTTATTTTCCCAATCGTTGGCAACTCCTACATTCCAAATCAGCCTAATATGTCCATTGCCAACAGGCTCAAAAAATTCCACACGAATGTTATATTCTTTTCCTTTCTCAAAATGATAATCTGCAAGCTTTGTGCTATAGGTTTGCTTTTGCCAGTTATCAATTATCATTTCATTGTTGATATAGAGCCGGAATCCGTCATTGCCGTCGAGGCCAATTTTGTATGTTCCTGATTGTGGTGCTTTCAAAAGACCGGTCCATTTTGCGGAATAAAAATCGTGATTTACAGGTCGGCCTGGAGAATATAAAGTCCAGCTAAAATTGATTGAGTCATCAATTCTGGTAAGAACCGGGTTCCCTTGCAGATAAACATTATTAAAATATTCTGCCTTGAGGCCATTCTTGTAGATTCCATTATCATTGTTTCCCAAATATTTTCCAGGAACCGGTATTGATTCTTCTGAAGTTCTTCCGCAACCTGGCGAATACGTTACCGCAATTTTTTCACCTGCTCTTTTTTTAATTCCATCCAAAATATTTATTTTATCATTTCCCGGACCGCTGTAGCCACCAAGTCGTGCTTCCACAGCATCAGGGCCAATTACGGCTATCGATTTTACATTCGCTCTTAGCGGTAAAACTCTTTTTGCCTGTCCTGAGCGACGTCCATTTTTTAATAATACAATAGATTCAGCCGCTGCTTCTCTTGCCAAGGATTTATCTGCTGCTTGTTGCTCAGCATTCTCTAAATTTGTTTCAGATACATAGGGGTGTTCAAAAAGACCTAATTCAAATTTTGCTCTTAACACTCTTCTCACTGCTTCATTAATAATAGCTGAATCAATACTTCCATCCAGAAAAGGCGGAATGAACAATTTATAATGATTATAATCGGTTTGAAAAATAACATCGAGCCCGGCATTAATCGCCTGTTCGCCGGATTCAGGGTAATTTTTAGCAGTATGATGCAATACCTCTGCACCGCCTACCGCACTCGCATCTGAAATTACAAAACCTTCAAATCCCCACTTTTTTTTCAGCATGTCAGTCAGCAACCATTTGTTGGAAGAACAAGGAATACCGTCTAAAGAGTTATAAGCAGTCATGACAGACCTTGCTCCTGCCTTTTTAAAAGCAGCTACAAAAGGTGGGAAATAAATATCATCTAGCCATCGCTCGTTAAAATGAATCGGATAACTATCGCGGCCTCCGTCTCCCACATTCGCGATAAAATGCTTCGGAGTAGTAATAATATTCATTTTTTCAAAAGCGCTCATAAAAGCTACTCCCATGGCTGAAGTTAGAAAAGGATCTTCGCCATAGGTTTCTTCTGTCCGTCCCCAGCGTACATCGCTGGCTATATTAATAACCGGCGAAAGCACCTGGCGGATTCCACGGATTTTTGTTTGGGTTGCAATCGCTGTCGCCACTTTTGCCATCAGACTTGTATCCCATGTAGCTGCCAGGGCAATTGCCTGCGGAAAAGATGTAGCGCCGGCTCTTACCAACCCGTGCAGTGCTTCATCAAAAGCGATAATGGGAATTCCCAACCTGGAGCTGTCCACAAAATATTTCTGAATCCGGTTAATCTTTCTTGCTAAAGTAACGGCGTTTTCTTTGGTGCCGTATTGAAGCATTTGCTGAGCGGCATTGGCGTCGTTTACAACAGCGCTTATCTGAAAACCAAATATACCGTGGTTATATTGACCTGGCTTTGCATGGTCCAAATCTCCGGGTATCATGAACAATTGCCAGAATTTTTCTTCAGGAGTCATTCTCGTCAATAGATCGTTCACTCTTGCTTCAATGCTTAGGGTTGAATCTTTGTAGGCAGGAACCGGTTGTCCATTGCTTTTTGTAAAAAATAAAATGGTAATTATAACAAACGAATATCGTTTCATGCTTTTTTGAGAAAAATTTAATTACTTCTAATATGCTGATTTTATTTTTCCACGACTTTCAAAACCCAAACATAATCGCTTGCTTTTTTTAGCGTGGAGGGAACGTTTATCTCAATTCCAGCGGAGGTATTTTTCCATTTTAAATTCTTACTTGCCCCGAGCATCGTCACATTTGTATTTTTTTCAAAAGGCATCTTTGTGATTAGCACTTTGCCGCTATCAGGAAAACCAGACAAGAAAATAAACTTTGTTTTCTTATCCTTTGATTGGTTAAAATGAATCTGGCCGCTTTCGCCATAAACGTTGTACATTCTTGTTGCATAAATCGCTTCACTGTTTATTTTCATCCATGCGCCTATTTCTTTAAGGCGTTCGTAAGCAACCGGATCCCATTCCCCATCAGGCCCGGGTCCAATATTTAATAAATAGTTGCCTCCTTTACTCACTATATCCACTAAAGTATTAATAAGCACGTCAGCAGATTTATATACATCCCCGGGAACGTAGCTCCAGCTGTTTCCCATGGTCATACAAGTTTCCCACGGGTAAGGTAAGCCTGTTGCAGGAATATGTTGTTCCGGAGTCAGGTAGTTTTGATATTCTCCCGGTACTGCCCGATCGACCGCAATCAAATCCGGCTGTTTGCTTCTTACTTCTTTTACTAATGCTGGCATATTGATATCCTGGCTTTGAGGATTGCGCGCCCATCTTGATCCTTCAGAGGTATCTAACAGAGCTTCTTTCACTTCCTCATCTGTCTTTTTACGCACCCATCCTCCATCCAGCCAAAGGATGTCAACTTTTCCATAATTACTCATTAATTCATTTATCTGGTTGTGTGTAAAATCGACAAACTTTTTCCATTGATCAGGATGCTTTTGTATCGAATAATTTGCATTGCGATCGCTTGCCGGAAACTTCTTCCACCAATAATAATCACTGTGCCAGTCGGGTTTTGAAAAATAAGCGCCTACCCAAAGATTTTCTTTTCTAAAAGCATCGAAGATTTCTTTTGTTACATTAGCCCGGGGGTTGGTTGAAAAGGGACAATCTTTGTCGGTGATCTTGTAATCAGTGTATTTGCTATCAAACATGCAAAATCCGTCATGATGTTTAGTAGTAAAGATCATATACTTCATTCCTGCTTCTTTAGCTGCTTCGGCCCATTTTTCAGGATTAAATTTGCTTGGATTAAAAGTGGTTTTGAGGTTTGTATATTTTTTTACATATTCGTTGTAACTATCTGCTACACCCTTTTTTCT
>JBQCFI010000359.1:0-41943 GCA_051959325.1 Ginsengibacter sp.
AACTTGTAAAAGAACTGGCGCCGATCGTTACGGAAGAATGGGGACATTTCCGACAGGTGCTAACGGAGATGCACAAACGAAATTTGAATTTAGGTCCGCAACGCAAAGATGTGTATGTAAATAAACTGTTAGAATTTCAGAAAAAAGGTGGTAGTCCAAACGAAAGATTTTTAGATCATTTACTAACGATGGCATTGATAGAAGCGAGGAGTTGTGAACGTTTCAAGCGATTGAGCGAAGGTTTGGAAGATGAGTATTTACGCGCATTTTACCGCAGATTTATGGAAAGTGAAGCGGGTCATTACACCTTATTTATCAATCTTGCGGATACGTATTTGCCCAAAGAAAAAGTAAGAAAAAGATGGAGAGAGTGGATAGATTATGAGACAGGATTAATGCAAAGTATGGAGGTGCGCGGGGATCGGGTTCATTGAGAAATTTGCATGCTGAATTTTCTGAACTCCTATTTTATCGCGTCAATATTTTTTTCAAACAATGAAAGATCGAGTTGATCAGTGCGTTTTGTCACCTCATAATTAAACAACGGCGGCATTAAATGTTCCGCGGCTGAAATGATGCCGTTCTTATCAACAAACAAAGTAAGCGGATATGAATCAGTCATGTGGTCGCAATAGGCTTTCACATCAGAAATTGGAATAAAATTAAACGGGTGTTTTTTTAAATAATTAATTACCACAGTCCTTTTTTCAAAGGTCATTGATAAGAACAGAACATCGGAATTTTTATATTTTTCTTTCAATGCATTCAATTCCGGCAACTCGGCCAGGCAAGGAATGCAGCCGGCGAACCAAAAATTAATAACCATCGGTTTTCCTTTTAAATCCTTTAGTTTCATTTCCTTTCCATCGAGGGATCTAAAATTAAAATCAGGAAGCGACTGTCCTTCTAAATAATGGCCTTGAATATCTGTTGGATTCGGATTGAGCGCCAGGTTTAATTCATAAACTAAGCTATCCCCTTTTTCTTCAATGCCTGCTATTTTTGGAACAAGCCGTGTTCTTTTTGAAGTTCTGGCAACCAGAAAAGAATCCAATTCCTGTTTGTTCCAAAGAGGCCCATTGCCGCTTTGGAAAAAAACCATGCGCCCCTTATCTCTTTGATCCTGGGCGTTTGTTTTTTCAAAAACTAAAGAGGTAAGTATGAAAAAAAAGAAAGAAAAGAAATGGTGCTTTAATCCGATGCATTTTATTTTCATTTTTAGGAATAACGTCGCTTCAAAATTATTGTTTCTAATTGATGATGATTCACAAAATTGAAAATTAAAATTCCGGTTATTTGTTGCCTGGCTGAAATTTCATAAATCAGCATAGTAGCAAACGAATCGGCACATTACATTACTTTTGCAAACGCGATTGTTCAACGGTTTATTCTAACGCAGAGCCATTTAGCTTGTCGCTTCTTTAAAAAAAATTGTATGTCAGTAAATAAAGAAGTAAAAAGAATAACGACTCACACCTTACAAAAGATGAAAGAATCGGGTGAAAAAATTTCCATGATCACCGCTTACGATTTTTCATTTGCAAAAATTTTTGATGCAGCCGGAATCGATATTATTTTAGTTGGCGACAGCGCCAGCAATGTAATGGCAGGGCACGAAACCACGTTGCCTATTACGCTTGACCAAATGATCTATCATGCGGGTTCAGTTGTCCGCGGTGCGAGCCGGGCCCTGATTATAGTAGATCTTCCCTTTGGGAGTTACCAGGGCAACAGCAAAGAAGCGTTGAATTCAACGATCAGGATCATGAAAGAAACCGGGGCACATGCGATCAAATTAGAAGGTGGCGAAGAAATCATTGATTCTGTAAAACGGATTGTGGGCGCAGGAATTCCGGTAATGGGACACCTGGGTTTAACACCCCAATCGATTTATAAATTTGGCACTTATACCGTACGCGCAAAAGAAGAACAGGAAGCCGAAAAGTTGAAAAACGATGCTATGCTTTTGCAGGAAGCCGGATGTTTTGGAATCGTTTTGGAAAAAATTCCGGCAACATTGGCAACAGAAGTTTCTCAAAAACTTTTTATCCCTACAATCGGCATTGGCGCAGGAAACGGATGCGACGGGCAGGTGTTGGTAATGCACGATATGTTGGGCATTAATACCGAATTCAAACCGAGATTTTTAAGAACTTATCTAAATCTCAACGAAGCAATAACCAATGCTGTTCAACATTATATTAAAGATGTAAAATCGAAAGATTTTCCAAACGAAAAAGAACAATATTGAGTCTGTGATCGTGGTTAGTTTTTAAAATTTCGCCTGGCCTTCAATCCCATTTATCACCGGATGTGGCTTTTGTTTGCTTTTTACTTTTATATAAAAATGATGGCCCGGCGCAATAAATTGTCCCTGCAGATATAAGTACGTATTGTTGCTTTTAAGTGCGCCGGATCCTGAATATCTGCCTGTTCCATAAGGGCCATACTGAAATCCAATAGGGCCATCGAAAAGCAATGGCTGATCGAATTTCAAATTCATATCTACATCGATCGTTGGCTTCGACATCTTCGACCCAAAAATATAAGTAGTGGTATAAACGCCAGCATTATCAACAGTTTGTTGAAATCCGGTTAAATAAATTCTCGTATTTTTAGTTTTGTCTTTAATGATCTGACCCGTAAACATGCTATCTGCTTTTTCATTTAATGCACTTTGATTTTCTTGTGCTTTTGCCTGAAAAAAAGAAAAAAGCAATAACATCATAAAGAGTTGTTTCATAATTTATTTTTATCGGTTACGATTTCTGTAAAGATAAAATATGAAACAATTGTTCTTGTGGGCTCATCATATTTTTTTTGTTAAATGCAAAATGAAACAGCAAAAAAATTTTAAAAGATGAACAATATTTTTCTTTGTTAATTTTTAAAATTATTTTGAGCAAAAACTTTGTAAACGTTTGTTGTTCTTATATTTTGGTCAGTTAACCTTTTATTAATTTTTAAATCTGCAACAGGTAATTCAACTGATATGAATGCGCAAAAGAATTTTTAGCAAAGTTTTTGTTTATAGGATGTACATTTAATAACTATGCTTACTTCAAATTTAAAACAGCTTATTGATGAGAAATGGGATAATTGCTGGCCTGTCAGTAATTTAAGGCCGATCGCTATTCTTGATCTCACCGGTTATATTTATTTTCTGAAAAAATCCGATGATCTTGATTTGATTTCAAAAAAAGTTTCTTGTCTCAAATCCAGTCATTTTATTCTTAGTAAAGAAATTGAGGAATTTACATGGTCTGAATTTAAAGATATGGATGCCCAAGCGATTCATGATCTTTTTGCCAGGCAATTTGGAATTCTTGATCTGATGAACGAATACGGGCAATCTGATTTTTTATATAGCCGGTTTTTTAGAACGCCTTTAATGCTAAAACCCACTTCCAGGTTACTTTTGAATGTTATTGAGATCGTTAATTTAATTGAATCGTGTGATACGGCTACTCAATGTGAGATTATCGAATATCTGCTTGACAAAGCACAAACAACACAGAACGACCCACAATTTATTCCGCAATATATTTCCACATTGATGGTTTCGATTTCTGAACCGCGCGCTGATGATGTCATTTATGATATTTCTACCGGCAACGGAAGTCTTTTGATCGGTGCTGTTGACTATATTGAAAACAATCATAGGGATTCCAAACAAGCTCTTTCTAAAAGATTAAAAGGCCTGGAATCTAATCCCAGCCTACTCCGCATAGCAGGAATGCGGATGATGCTTCATGGAATGAATGAACCGGATGTAGAATTGTTAAATGCTACACAAGTAATTCTTACCCAAAAACCGACACTTTTCATTTCCTATTTATTGCCTGCAGAAAATGCAGATCATACGTTTGCTGAAGGTAAGGCGCCAGATGAGCAAATGGAAATCATTCTGTTAAATAATATTCTAAAAAACCTGGAAGCCGGCAGCCGCGCCATTGCATTGGTGTCGGAAAATTTATTAAAAAGTTTTCTTCCTGAAATTGAAAGTACCCGTAAAGAGCTGGTAGATAACACGAACCTGGAAGGAGTGATTCATTTATCTCCGCGTAGCAAATCTTACTCTGCTGCAGGCATTCTTATTTTTAATAAACAGGAATCAGAAACTACCAGCGAGGTTTGGTTTTGCAAAATGGATAAGCCAAAGAAAAAGCGTACCGTAAATGAAACAATTATAAATCCAAATCAAAATGAGATTCTTCTTTCGGAAGAATTAGCTGAGGCTAAGGTTCTTTTGGATCAATGGAAAAAACGGAAAGAGATAACAAAGCAGAATTGTTTTTTTATAAACGTGTATGATATAAAAAACAATAATTATAATTTGAATTTTAATTATTACAAATTGATTTCGTCAGGTGTACAAATAGATAATGCTGTTGCAAAAAATGATGAGGTGCAGGCAGATGGAAAGGCAATTGTTGCTACAAAAAAAGACGGGCTTCAACATTTTTATGCAGGACCTCCTCCATTGAAAAAACGAAAGCGGAAAAGAAAAATGGCTGCTCCACTGCTTCTTATATTGATTTTAGTGATCACTGCCGGCTGGTCGTATCTGTACTATTTTAAAGACAATAAGAAAATGACTTCTTACGGCATGACTGATTTAGATTCCGTTAAAACCATATCTAATCTGCCGGTTCAAACTTCAAAAATTCCTCCAGGAATTAAACGAGAGAAAACGAAAAAAAAGGCAGATACAAAAAACATTTCGCATGCGGTAAATAATGTTGAGCATTTGCAAAATGGTTCAAAACGATATACTGTTGTTAACAAAACATACTTTCATTCCGCACCTGATTCAAGCAAACGAAAAAGTTTTTATCTGCAACCGCGGCAAAACCTCGTATTAATTCCTACTGAAGAAGAGAATGGTTTTGTGTATGTAGTTTATATCAACAAAAAAGGCGAATCAACGCATGGCTGGCTGGCTAAAAAAGATCTCGAGCCTGTGGATTAAAAATGCTTTTTCACGAAAGCGGCTCTGGTTTTGGTGCGCTTCCTGCAGGGCGGGATTTATCATCTGGTAGCGGAATAAATTCATGATTATCGGCAGGTGGTAATTTGATACGGCCTTGTTTCCAATCTTCCTTTGCCTGTTCAATGCGCTCTCTGCGGGAAGAAACAAAATTCCACCAGATGAATCTCTCTCCAAGCGGTTCGCCACCCAAAAGCATCAGGGTCGTATTTTCTTTTGCGGAAATCGTTGGTTCTTCATTTTTATCAAACACCAGCATTTGACCCGCATGATAATTATTCCCCGCAACTTCCACACTTCCTTTTGCGATATAAAATCCTCTTTCACTATGTTCTTTGGGCAGACCAAATGAAGCGCCTTCCTGGAGTATTGCATGCAGATAGCATAAAGGCGAATTTATTTTTACCTGGTTATTTAATCCATAAGCATTGCCAGCTATCAGTCGCATCCAGATTCCTTTGTCGGTATATACGGGGAGTTGACCCGGCGTGTAATTATTAAAAGAAGGATGACGCTCTTCATCTTTTTCAGGAAGGGCTACCCACGTTTGTATCATTTCCAGCTCTCCTCCTGCGAGCGCCGCCGGATCTTCAAATCTTTCTGAATGAGAAATGCCACTGCCGGCAGTCATCCAGTTTACTTCTCCCGGACGGATTATTTGCTCCACACCCAAACTATCACGGTGAGTAACTTGGCCGCCAAAAAGATAACTGATGGTAGAAAGGCCAATGTGTGGATGCGGCAACACATCCAATGATGATAATGAAGAAGGCGTTTGCAAAATAGGGCCGGCATGATCCATAAAAATAAACGGGCCAAGCATTCGTCTCAGCCGGAAAGGAAGAATGCGCTTCACTTTCATCGATTTGCTGATAGCGGCCTGGCGCGCTTCTATTACGATTTGGGGCATGAGCTAAGATTTACGTGGATAAACGAAGATAGGACTTTCACGCGCCAATGTTTCAGCCATAATTGCTTTCACCATACCTGGAAAATCTCCCTGGAACCGGCTACGTACATGTCGTGATATCCCTTCATTTTTTCTTTCATTTTTTTCATCTCATCGCTATCCTGCATGTACTTTTGAAAGTTTTGTTCATAAGCAGTAAGGCTGTCATATTTTGTAACCATTACTACCCTGTTAAATTCTCCGGTCATGTCGGTCATGATGTTTACCAATTCTTCATTTCCAGTCATAACTTCTTTAAAAAGTTTGGCCATCTTTGATGCTTGTCCCGGCTTGCAAATAAAAATGTCGTGAACGATAATCATAAAAGAAATTTTAGAATTAACGAAAAAAGTAATTCACTAAATTAGTGAAGATTTAATTCGATAAAATATTTTTTCTGTAAAATAAAAAAGACAGAAGTTGACTTGCTAATTACCTGATTTGTAAATGTGACAGTGGGAAAATGCGAATTACTCATATTTGTTGTTTTATTGAAATTAAATTCAAAAAAAACCTTCATCTTTTTAACGAAATAAAATGATCTTTCTGACTCAATTGATTTATGTAAAAGAAGGCCAGGAAAGCGTGTTTCATCAATTTGAAGATGTTGCAATTCCGGCAATCAGAAAATACAACGGACGGCTTTTATTTCGGGTAAGGCCGTTGGACAATAGTTTTATCGAACATCATATTGAAAAGCCTTATGAAATTCATTTGGTTGAATTTGAAACTGAACAGGATTTTCAAAATTTCAGCAATGATGAAGAACGAAAGCAATTTTTACATCTAAAAGAACAGTCGGTAAAGTCCGTTTTGTTGATAAAAGGCGTAAAGTTATGAAGGAGAAGGTTCTTAAGAAACCGAACCCTTTGATTCTAAAAGTTTGATTAATTTTAGTAAATCATAAAATTATTCAATTATGAAACGCTCAACATTTTTTTGCTTTTTATTGTTTGCCGGTCATTCCTTGTTTGCACAAACCATTTTACCGACAGATGTACAAATAAAAACAGCTTTACTCGCTGCACCGCCCGACCAAAGGCAGAATGAAACTGTTTTAGGATATGATCAATCCGGAAAGCTGGTTACGCTGCAAAAGGGTACCGGTAATCTTGTTTGCCTTTGTGATGATCCAAAAGAGAAAGGAATAAAAGTAGCTTGTTATTCTGTCAAACTCGAACCATTTATGGCGCGTGGCAGAGAACTGATCGCTGCGGGAAAAACAGAAGCGGAAAAACGTGAGATACGCAAGCAGGAAGTGGAATCAGGAAAGCTGAAAATGCCCGATGTTCCTAGCTTTCTTTATGTACTTACCGGCACGGAAGAAAATTATAATAAAACTACCGGCGATCTTAAAGACGGAAATTTCAGATATGTAATTTACATGCCTTATGCAACAGCTGAATCTACCGGGCTTCCTACTAAACCGTTTGTTCCGGGAATGCCATGGCTTATGGATGCTGGTACCTATGGAGCACATGTGATGATTACGCCTCCAAAAAAATAACTGTTTTTTTGCAACGATTTCGATTTGAAAAAAAGATTTACAATAAATCCTTTAATCATTTTCAAGAAGCGAATCAGCAATTTGTTCAAGAAGTGATTTATTATCATGTACAAAAGATAAACCGGCCTGGTAAAGATTGTTTACATTTTCTGTGGTCGCAATGTCCATTTCCGAACAGGCTTCTTTTAGATCCGGTTCCATCCTGTGATAATTTTTTTGATTTTCAGGATCAAGAGTAAGATACATCTGGGTTAATTGATATGCAACCGTTTCTGAGTTGCCGGACATTAAAATATCAATTACCGGTTCAAGCCATTTTAATTCGCCGGCATTTTTAAACTCATCATACCGGTATCTTTTTTTAACGGATCCGGTTCCCATCGAAACAATGATCATATCGGCAGCAGAAGGCTTATCTTTCTTCCCCGGATCATTAAAGAATTTTGAAAACTCGAGGCTCCTGGCTTCGGCATATGCACACAAAGCAGGATTATTGGCAAACATGCCGCCGTCAACAAGAGCGAACAATTGCCCGTTTAAAGATTGAATATGTGCCGGTGCAAAATAAGTGGGAGCGGCTGAGGTAGCGCGAGCCACATCTCTCACATAAAAATTGTAAATACTGTCAGTGCGCGCATCAGCACTGGTAAAAAACACTGCCCTCCGTTCGGTAATATCATAAGAGGTGATCAGGCTGGGCTTAATGAGTTTATCCAGCGTTACATCTCCAAAATAAGTGGTAAGCAAATGATAAAGCGGGTCATCAGAATATTTTGCATGAACCATTCCGGCAAGGTTTGTCAACTTTTGACCGAGGTTTCTGTCGAAAATCGTATGCCCGTTTTTGATGTATAGATCCACCGCGTCTTGTGCCGAGTATTTAGCTTTGCCTTCTTCATCCGGCATCAGGTAAATGCAGGATAAAATACCACCCGTACTGGTACCGGCGATCATATCAAAATAGTCGCCGAGTTTGCGCGTACTGTTGCTTTTTTGCTGCAAAATTCTTTCTAATTGTGCTAATATGGTGCCCGGAATAATTCCACGTATTCCACCGCCGTCAACTGATAAAATTTTAATTTTTTTCATGTAGCCAATTTTTGATATATAAACTTAAATCCTTTTATTTATTTATGAAAATATTTTTTCGTTTTTCAAGGAATCAAATAATTGCCGGAAAACGGGAATCAACCAAGTGTTTTTTACTGAGGTCAGTAAACAAACAAAAAAAGCTTTTTTGTATTTACCTTCATATATATTTCTGATTTTGATTGCTATTGATCAACATGAAACAATATTTTTTGTACATAAAAAATAAAATATGGCAAACGATAATAAATATCCATTTTTTGCGCCGCAACTTTTTATCAATAACGGCGTGACAGACATTTCTTTTTACAAAAATGCGTTTGGAGCAGTAGAACAACTTCGGTTAAACAATGATGATGGAAGCGTTCATGTAGCAGAATTTTCGATTAATGGCGCTATCTTTCATGTGCACGAAGTGACTTCAAATCCATCTTTTTTTTCTCCGGAAAAACACAACGGTTGCACCACACTTATTGGCTTGTTTGTTGAAGATGTACAGGAAGTAATGACGCGTGCCATTAACGCAGGAGCTACTCAAATAAAACCATCAAAAGATTATGAATATGGTTACAGGCAGGGAGAAATTAAAGATCCATTCGGCCATCACTGGCTGATAGAGAAAAAAATCATGTGAGCAAAATAATTGTGATAAGATTGTTTGCCTTAACTTCCATTCATGAAAATCGTTTTGCTTTTTGTCTCCATTTTAATCAGTTCAATTCGTGTATTTGCCCAGGAACATTTATTTATGAATAATACAAAGAAGGTGGATTCGTTGCTGAAGTGCGTCTATGCAGATGATCTTCCCGGTGCTTCAATTGCCATTGTGCATAACGGAAAAGTAATTTTCAAAAGCAGTTATGGTGTCAGGCAAATCAATTTGAACGAAAAAATTTCTTCATCCACTAATTTTAATATTGCTTCGCTTACCAAACAATTTACTGCAATGGCTATTTTGCAATTGGCAGAAAAAAATAAGCTATCATTAAGCGATAAACTAAGCCGTTTTTTCCCGGAAATGAATCCGAAAGTTGCAGATTTGATTACCATAAAACAATTGCTGACGCACAGTTCCGGCATTCCTGATCATTATGATTATACGAATACAAAAAACCTACAGCACGCTCATGACAGAGATGTTTTGAATGCAATAAAAAATGCAGATTCTACTTATTTTAAACCGGGCAGCAAATTCCGATACAGCAATACCGCCTTTTGTTTATTGGCGCTCATTATAGAAAAAACCAGCGGTTTGCCATATGCCGAATATCTTGAAAAGAACATTTTTTTGCCGGTCGCAATGAAGCACTCAACCGTGTGGAGTGAAAACGCATCGGTCTTTCAACCTGCTATTGGTTATGAATTTGATAGCACACAAAATAAATTTCGAAAGTCGCAGGATGAAGAAAACGTATTTTTTTCCACCGAAGGCGATGGAGGCATTTATACTTCTGTAGATGATTATTTAAAATGGTTTAATGCTTTACAATCCGGAAAAGTTTTTTCTAAAAAGATTACTGATAAAGCACGATCGATACAATTTGCTATTGATGAAAATAAAAAATTGGGATACGGTTATGGATGGTTTATTGACAGTAGCGACGTATCCAAAAAAGTTTATCACAGCGGTTCCAATGGTGGTTTCCGCAGTTTTAGTTTTACGATTCCGACGCAAAATATGTTGCTGGTAATTTTTTCGAACCGTGCTGATATTGATCTGGAAGCGCTTGTTTTACAAATAACGCATTTTCTCATGCCGGCTGACAAGCCCTTTACAAAAATTGAAAATCTAACGTCGTAAAGTAAGCTAATTTTAAAAACAGGAATTACGGTTATTTATTTGTTTACCGGATAAGGCAGACTGAAAAAAGTTGGACAGACTTGTTGTAAAAAATAAATCTTTTTAAATGTCAACACACTTTCAATTATGCAGGACATCATTAAAAAATTCAAGTTCAGAGACAAAGCAATTGTGCTGAACGCGCCCGATGAGATTGAAAAAGAATTGGTAAAAAGCGGTTTCAATACCACTTTTGATAAAGAAGCAAAAAGCGCCAATACGTTGGTTTTTATCAATAACAGCAAAGAGTTTGTGCATTTTCTCGAGACCCAGTTAAAGAAGATTGAACCTGACGGCGTTTTATGGTTTGCCTATCCGAAAGGAACATCAAAGATGAAAACAGACATCAACAGGGACACAATCCGCACTACAGGTGAAGAATTTGGTATCACAACAGTAACAGCGATTTCAATTAATGATACCTGGAGTGCATTACGTTTCCGGCCAATTGAGATGGTTGGAAAGTAGTTGAAAAGGAAGGTTCAAGGTTTACAATCTCGAATTTTGGAAATGAAAAATCAGAAATTTCCAAATCATCAATCCGGAACATAAAAAATGATTAGCTTCAACCAATTCTTCCATTATTATTTCACTTTTTAATAAAGTTATTTATGAAAGCAAAAAGCATTGTCTTCTTTTCACTTGTTCTGATTGCGGTTTACCTGGTAAGCTGTGCAAATAACCAGGCAAAGCCAACAGCGAACAATAACTCAGATACTTCTCATTTACGTCCGGTGGAAACCAAATCGCCAAACAGTGATTATAAACCTGCATTTGCCGGCCAGACAAGAATTGAAGGTGTAAAAACAACCACTCCTTACAATGTTGAAAAAATAGCTGATGGCATTGGGCCCGTCTTTGGCATTGTTCCTATGCCGGATGGAAGATTAATGGTAACGGTAAAATCGGGTTTCATGGAAATTCATGACGCAAACGGAAAATTGGTCAAAAAAATAACCGGTTTCCCTCCTGTGCTTTTTGAAGGCCAGGGTGGTCTGCTGGATGTAGCTTTTGACCCAAATTTTGCAAGCAACAAAATGATTTATTGGAGCTATGCAGAAAAAGTTGAACCCGGTAGTTTAACAGCCGTCGCAAAAGGAAAATTAAATGAAGATGCGGGTAATGTAGAAAATGTATCCGTGATATTCCGGGCGACACCTGCTACTAACAGCACCTTGCAGTATGGCTCACGGTTGATATTTGATAAGGACGGAAATCTCTTTGTAAGTGTCGGCGAAAAATCCATTACTTCAGCCCGGGTGCAGGCTCAGCAGTTAGACTCATATCTTGGAAAGATAGTAAAAATAACAACCGATGGTAAAGCGGCGCCCGGAAATCCTTTCATCAACCAGGCCGGAGCAAAACCTGAAATATATTCTTACGGGCATCGCAATCCTGACGGCCTTGATATAAACCCCGCAACCGGTGAATTATGGGAAGCGGAATTTGGCCCGCGCGGTGGTGATGAAATCAATCTCATCCGTGCGGGTAAAAATTATGGCTGGCCTGTAATTACTTATGGTATTGAATATAGCGGTGATAAAGTGGGCGCCGGTATTCAACACAAAGAGGGAATGGAACAACCTGTATATTATTGGGACCCGGTAATATCGCCCTGTGGCATTTGTTTTTACAACGGTGATGCGATTCCGGAATGGAAAAATAACTTATTTGTTGCTGCATTGAGCGGAAAGCATCTTGACCGCCTTGTGATTAAAGATAACAAAGTAGTGGGTGAAGAAAGATTGCTGACGAATAAGGACCAGCGCTTTCGCGACGTAGCGTATATGAACAATATGTTGTATGCAATTACCGATGGTGGTGATATATATCGAATTAGTAAAAAGTAACATGGACAGAGTCGCCGGATGATCGCACGCCTTCTTCAAAAAGAACATCCAGCCTATTTGGCCATTCAGCTACTCATGAAGCAGTTAAAAAAGTACTTTACAATTTCCAGCTAACAGGAATCATTTGAACGAATGTCACATGTTTCGACTCAAGTGATCACCAGCCAAAATAATTTTTCGCATTATTGAAACAGATATCCCGGATGATTTTTCCTGTCCATTGAACATCATTTGGCAATTCACCATTTTCAATTTCTTCGCCAAATAAATTGCATAAAATTCTGCGGAAATATTCATGACGTGGATACGAAAGAAAAGATCTTGAATCAGTAAGCATTCCGACAAAGCGGCTGAGCAAACCCATGTTGGATAAGGCATTCATTTGTTTGGTCATTCCATCTTTCTGATCTAAAAACCACCAGGCTGAACCAAATTGAATTTTTCCGGGGACGGTTCCGTCATTAAAATTGCCGGCCATTGTAGCTACCACTTCATTATCTCCGGGATTCAAATTGTAGATAATGGTTTTGGTTAGTTTATCTTCCGAGTCAAGTCTGCCTAAAAATTTTGCCATCGATTTTCCCTGTGGAAAATCACCAATAGAATCCCATCCGGTATCAGGACCGGAGAGCTTTAATTTCCGAAGATTATTATTTCTGAAAGCGCCGATGTGATATTGCTGAATCCAGCCTTTCTCCCAATCCCAGATCGCAAAAGTATAAAGCATCGCAGACTTGAATTTCAAATTCTCTTCCTGTGAGACGTCGCTTCCGGAGCGGATTTTATTGAAAATTGAATTGATTTCTTCATCAGAATAATCTTCTGCATAAATATATTCCAAACCATGATCAGAAACGGAACAACCCATAGACGCAAAAAAATCATGACGTTGCTTTAATGCATCTAAATACGATTGAAAAGAGGTTACTGAAATGCCGCTTACTGTTTCTAATTTTTTTACATAATTATTGAAAGTAGTAGCATCATCTACATTCATTGCTTTATCCGGACGAAAAGCGGGAAGTACTTTTATTTCAAATCCATCATCTTTTATTTTTTGATGATACTCCAGTGAATCTGTTGGATCATCAGTGGTGCAAACCACTTTTACATTCATTTTGCGGAGCAAATTCCGCACAGAATATTCTTTTGTTTGTAATTTTTTCGTGCATTCGTCATAAATTCTTTTTGCACTTTCCGGATTTAAAATTTCGTGTATGTCAAAATATCTCTGCAGTTCGAGATGCGTCCAGTGGTACAAGGGATTTCGTAAAGTGTATGGAACTGTTTCGGCCCATTTTTCAAACTTCTCATAATCGCTTTTATCTCCCGTGCAATAGCTTTCATCCACGCCATTGGTGCGCATTGCACGCCATTTATAATGATCGCCATACAACCAGATCTGTGTAAGATTTTCAAAATTAATATCATTGGCAATCTGCTCTACAGGAAGATGACAATGATAATCTATGATCGGCATTTTTGCAGCAAAATCATTGTACAAACTTTTTGCTGTTTCTGTTTCAAGTAAGAAATTTTCATCTAAAAATCGTTTCATCTTTTCTTTTGCTCAAAGGATTTTAATGGTAATATTTTGTTTAAATCTACAGGCCAATTTTTAAAGGCTCACTCCTCTCTTCCACGGAATGAAATCATTTTGTTTGTGCCTTACTGCGGCTACTTCTGTTTCGCCGCTTGCAACTTTGATCACGTATTCTAAAATGCGTTCTCCTGCCTGCTCAATGGTTTCTTCACCTTCTATAATTGTACCGGTATTGATGTCAATAATATCAGGCATTTTTTTGTACAAGGCCGTATTCGTGGAAAGTTTGATTACCGGTGCTATCGGATTTCCGGTTGGTGTTCCAAGTCCTGTAGTAAATAAAACAACGTTAGCGCCGGACCCAACTTCGGCAGTAGTACTTTCAACATCATTGCCGGGCGTGCACAGCAAATTCAGTCCCGGTTTTGTAACCATGTTCGGATAATCCAAAACATCTGTAACCGGAGAGGTGCCGCCTTTTTTGGCTGCGCCCGCAGACTTAATGGCATCGGTTATCAATCCGTCCTTTATATTTCCAGGAGAAGGATTCATATCGAAACCAGAACCAACGGCTTTTGCGCGGTCATTATATGATTTCATCAATTCGCCAAACCGGGTAGCCGTTTCTTTTGTAACAGCACGGTCACTTAAGTTTTGCTCCACTCCGCACAATTCAGGAAATTCAGAAAGTATCACCGAGCCGCCAAGGGCTACTAATAAATCAGAAGTATAACCTATTGCAGGATTTGCAGAAATACCGCTGAAACCGTCGCTGCCCCCACATTCCAGGCCAATGCAAAGTTTACTTAATGGAGCAGGTTTTCGTTTTATGTCATTTGCCTGCACCAAACCTGCAAATGTTTGTTTGATCGCTTTAGAAATTAAATCTGATCCACGGCCAATTTGTTGTTGCTCTAAAATATATAAAGGCTTGGAAAAATTTTTATCACGCTTTTTTATTTCTTCCTGTAAAATTCCAACCTGTGCATTTTGACAACCAAGGCTTAAAACCGTTGCTCCTGCTACATTTGAATGAGTGATGTATCCTGCAAGCAATCCGCATAACGCTTGTGCATCATCACGGGTTCCACCGCATCCGCCTTCGTGTGACAAAAATTTAATTCCATCAACATTTGGAAAAACACGTTGCTTTTTTATTTCTTCTGTTTCAATCGAAGTATCGGCACTTAAAATTTCATCTATATTTTTTCCTTCTTTATAAAGATCAACGAGTTTCGAAACCTCCACTTTTTTATTGAGATTTCTTCCATAACCCAATTCATTTACCAATGCTTCGCGAAGCACTTCAATGTTTCTATTCTCACAAAAAACCAATGGAATCACCAGCCAGTAATTCGCTGTTCCTACTTTTCCGTCTGTCCTGTGAAAGCCGTTAAAAGTTTTATTGATAAATTTAGAAACATCGGGTTTAGGCCATTCCAGCTTTCGCTCTCCCACTTCAAAGCCGCTGGCGGCATGTTTTACATTAGAGGTAGTAATTCTTGATCCTTTGGGAATAAAGGTTTGTGCTTTACCGACCAACACGCCGTACATGAATAATTCATCGCCGGGTTGCATGTCTTCCATCACAAATTTGTGCTTGGCAGGAACGCGGTCAATCAACGTGTATTCATGACCGTTATATTCTACTTTTTCATTCACTGAAAGATCGCTTAATGCAACGAGCACATTATCGTCAGGATGAACTTTTGTTACTTTATGATTCATTGGGTACAAATGATTTTTGAGGATGATTTTTTTTCAAAGTTTCTTTCATTCCATTTGTTATAATACTATTCAAATTCTGAGTTACTCTTTCCTGGAAGCCCACAAGTTTTGTAAGATCAAAATCCCATAAAGATTCATTTTTTAAAACTTCCTTTACAATAGTATCCACAGGTTTATTATTCCACAAATGATAAAATCTTTCTGCCATTTCATCTTCTATTAAATACGATTGGCTGTTAAATTCACCAAAGTAGTCTTTACCATCTTGTTTTACTGCTTTCATAAAATAAAGGTAAGCAGCAAATCCTAAAGCAAACAATGGAGGAACTGTTTCATTGTTTTTATAATAATTTAATAACAGCGGAATGCATCGCAGCCGTAGCTTAGAACTGTAATTGAACGTAATATTTTTCCAATAATGATTGATGTGGGGATTCCGAAAACGGTCAAGAACTTTTGAAATAAAAACCTGTTTTGTGGCTTCATCAATTTCATAAGGAATCGACGGAGCTATTTCGTAATTCATCAAATCAGAAATAAAATTAGAAAGACTTTTATCTTCCATAGCATGTTGAACAGTATCGCAATTTGAAAGAAATGCCACGCCGCACGTGATTGTATGAGTTCCGTTCAACAAACGCAATTTTAATTCCCGGTGAAGTTCAATATTTGGTTCAATCACTACACCCTCATCTGCTTCTGCGAATGATAAAATTCTCTTAATTTTTTCATTGCCTTCAATGGCCCACAAACTATAAACCTCACTCACAATTAGTAAATCATCTTTATATCCAAGTTCATTCTCAATTTCACTCTTAATTTTTTCATCCGGCATTCCTGTTACAATCCTGTCTACAAGTGAATTACAGAAGTTATTGGACTTTTCAAGCCACTCAATAAAATCATCTTCCAAAGAATTTAAGTGTGCCAGTTCCAAAACAATTGACTCAAGCTTTTTTCCGTTTTCCAGGATCAGTTCTGTAGGAATAATTGCCAATCCACTATCCTCACTTCCATTAAAAGCAATAAATCTTTCATACAAAAATGCCAGCAATTTTCCGGGGTAAGAATTAGGGGGATAATGCCGGATATCATCATTTTCCAATTGAATGCCTACTTCTGTGGTGTTTGAAATAATGATCTGAAGTTCCGGATTGTGTGCGCATTCCAAAATTTCACCCCAGTCTTTTTGCGCAACCAGCACGCGGCTTATAGAAGAACTGATAATATTTTCTTCGATTTTTTCACCATTTACAATCCCGCGTTCACACAAAGTATATAATCCATCCTGCTTGTCAAATGCAGCAACATCACCCCTTGCGGTTGTTTTTACAACGACGATCCGTCCGTTGAAAATACCGCTCCTGTTAGCTTTGTCGATAAAATAATCAGGTAAGCCGCGCAGCAACATGCCGGTTCCGAATTGCAAAACTTTTTCCGGTAAATCAAAAATTTCCTCCTCAGGAACGATCACATTTTCCGGCGAAATATTTTTTAAAGTATAGCGTGATAATTTCATATTTTTTATTCTTTCGTGTATTTTTTCATTTGTTTTTATTCAATTTATCTTCCACTTGTTTTTAAAAACCCATACAGCATTAATCTCATCAGCGGATGGAGCATCTTTTGCTGTGGCAAGATTATTTTTAAACCAATCATAATCACCACCATCACGATGACAATTATAATAGTAAACCCTCCTGCCCCATTTGATCACATTTGAAGTGTGAACAAGATAAATGTCGCGGTCTGCCATGTTTTTTGAGAAACGGCAATTGATTAAAAAAAACTGTGCATCTCTATGATAGCGGCCAAGATCAAAATTTTTATATCCATCAAAATAGCAATTCTTCAAAACCGTTTTTGAATCTTCATTAGCAGAGCCGTCATGCCAAATGCTTGCTGGTCCTGTATTTGCAAAAAATTTACAATCTTCGGCATAAGCCCATCCACGCGGACAATAAAAATCAACACCGCCTTCCATCACGCAATCTTTAAAATAAAACATTCCATCTATGACGTTCCACGGACTTACTGTATCTCCGGCAAAAGATTTAAAATGAACGTTGATCGCTTTCAACCTTGTGGCATTCATTGTGCGCACAGCCATCTGGTGACCGGTTGGAGAAATTGTTTTTTTGTGTGTAACGGAATCAGCAACACAATTCACCACCTCATTTGTTTTGTGATCAAAACCATAACTGTTCTGTATTGTAAGATTTTTCAATGTGATATCATTGCCATTAATATTCATCGTTGCTACGCCCCAATCATCCGCATGTGCGCATCTCCATTCATCTCTTGCAACCGCCTGTGTGATGATCACTTTATCGCGGCTTTCGCCTTCGAGAATGATATGATTTTTGGTGATGAACACTTTCTCATCATACGTTCCATTTTTAATAAAAATGATTCGTGGAACCGGGGACGAATCACTCAAACTATTAATGGCTTTTTGAATAGAAATAAAGTTTCCTTTTCCATTTTTATCAACAACAATTTTCTGATTTCCATTTTGACAAAAACCATTATTACATAACATCAAAAACAACAGGAAAGCTGGAGTTGTTGATGCGATATGTTTTAATAGTTTCATGCTCATCATCCTGAGTCAGTCAACAAACAAATAATCCATCTTTTGATTTTTCAATTGTTTCATTTTAATTGCTGAAGTGCCCATTTCACAAGGTCTTCCGCCGCCTGGTAATTTTGAAAATCCGGAGGAAGTTTTCTTCCATCAGTATATTCGTTGTAAAACCATGGGTCACCTACTGCAAAAACAGTCCCTTTGCCAACTTTAGCGACTGCTGCCACATTAATATTTCCTTCTTTAAGAACAGTATTTGCAGCTGGATTTACAGAAAGTGAAGAATATTCTTTGATGTAAACTTTGTTGACATTTTTAAAAATCGTATTGCCCGGAGTAACATCTATTTTTGCCATTTCAAAATTGCGGCCAGTTTCTTTATTCACACAATCGAAATTAAACTGAATACCAAACCGCGCAACAAGTTTGTTGAAATGAGGAAATTCAACATTGGCAGAATCATTACCAAACAATAACAACACTCCCCCGTTTTTCACCCAGCCATAAATGGAATTAATATCGTTCTCGTTGATGTAATTCGGATGTTTGCTTTCTTTTTCGTTGTCGGGATCAACGATGATATAAATGGAACTATTCTTCAGGGTTTCCAGAGTTGGCTGGGCTTTCAATGAGTTTGTGTGCACACCATATTTATGAAAAATATTTCCAAACATTGAATAGCCGTTGTTATCTTTTTCTTCCCAGATATAATGAAATTGTTCTGGTTGTCCCAAAATATCCTTTCTCATTTCATGATTAAAATAATAATCAAGCGTTACTGTTTTTCCTTTTCCAACGGAAAGAGTAGGAAGCATTTCCATTTCGTCAGCAGCAAGTAAAAAGGCGCCCACACCTTTCGGGTCATTGGTCACCACTTTTTCACGAATATAATAATCATAGCTGCCATCACGATAAGGTTTTCCACCCAGTCCGGAAACACTCACGGTTCCTTCTAAATTCGTTTGTCCATCGCTGTTAGTAATAAATTTTCTGATGATGCCATCGTAGCCTTTCTTGGCAGTCGGCAAATATGATGCAGGTAAATAACCAAGGCGTACACCTTTCGCTATTGTATAGACGAACATGCAGCTGGCAGAGGCTTCCGGATAATTTCCTTTTCTGTTTGGATAGTTAAGAACGTCCCACCACAAGCCGGTTTTTTTATCCTGAGCTTTTATAACAGCAGCAGCAAAGCGATGTAAAATATTTATCAACGTTTTTCTTTCAGGATAATCTTTTGGAAAGTATTGAAGTGCATCTACCAATCCCATTCCATACCAACCCATTGCGCGTGCCCAAAAGTTTGCAGAAAGACCGGTTGTTTTATTTGCCCATTGTTCTTTTTTCGATTCGTCGTAACCGTGATAGAGCAAGCCCGTCTTTGCATCTCTGGCATGTTTTTCCATCAAAATAAATTGATTAGCAACATCATTAAAAGCAGAATCCTCATGAAAAGTTTGTGCCCATTCAGCATAAAAAGGTTCTGCCATATAAAGCCCGTCGAGCCACATCTGGTTGGGATATATTTTTTTATGCCAGAAACCGCCATTGATTAAACGTGGCTGCTGGCGCAATTGTTCACGCAAGGTAGATGCCGCTTTATAATATTTTTCTTTTCCAGTTACTTCAAAAAGTGTGAGCAAAATTCTACCGCATAAAATATTATCAAGTGTGAAATTTTCAAACTTATAAGTGCGAATATTTCCATTATTGTCAATAAAATGATCCATGCTTTTTTGCATGTAATCAAAATATTCCCCGTCACCTGTCTGGTTCCAAAGACCTTCTATTCCTTTCAAGATCACTCCCTGATCGTAACTCCACTTCGCAGGATTGTCATGCGAGTTTGTTAATGAATCCTTCCAGATTGTCATCACAGTTTTCGCCATCTCTTTCGCGTAACTCTTGTCTGGCTGCGCTTTTGAGCTAAGCGAGAGTATTAGAAAAAGGAATAGGACAGATATTTTCATTTTAATATTTTTCAGAAATTCATTTCCTTTTCGATAAATATTTATTCATTCAACAAACAATTGTAACCCCATAATTATTAAAATCCATGACATTTGTAACATTTCTTTACGCACACGATACCGAAAACGTTGTCAATCTTCATCATTGTTTTCCAAATCAAGTTCCATTCAGCAAAAAAAGTAATATCACTGATTCTTATTTCTGGAAAGCCTCTATGCGAAACCAATCAAAATCTGCAAATCCGGCATCATTTGTCTGTGATTCTCCCACACAAAATATTCCCGCTTTTGCTCCAATCCATCTCCCTTTTTCTGCTGTGAATTTTTCATCAATGTCCGTATATGCATCTCCATCAAAACTGTAACTGTACTGACATTCAGCGTTATCGCTAACTTTCACCTTTAAATAAATCATTCCATCCTTCACTTCTGAAATTACTCTTTCAGATTCTTTGGTTCCTTTATCTGCGTTTTTACAAACTCCATAAACCAGGAATATTTTTCCGTTTATGTTTTTTAAAGAAAGCGATGAATAACTGAGTCCCATAATCGTTAATCCTGCTCTTTCATTTTCTGTTTTTTCATTCGGTTGAAAATTCATTTTTGCTGTAATCATGAATTTGTCTGCAGGAAATTTTTGTAAAAGAACATTCGGAGCCTGCCATAAATTTTGTGCAGTGTCTGCGATTTCTTGTGCATAAAGCCGCAATGAATTATTTGACGCATTTAAGTAATACCAATTGGGTTTTGGATTGGCCATCCACTGCCATTGCAGGCCTAATGTGGATCCATTAAATTCATCACTTTCGACAGGAGTTTCTATTGGATATTTTTTACCAACGTTTGGTTTTTTATAAATCAATACAGGTTCGCCTTTGCCATCTCCTTTCTTATCAATGCCAATCACCGGCCAATCATTAACCCATTTCATTGGTTGTAAATGAACAACTCTCCCATAAGCCCCTTTATCCTGGAAATGTAAGAACCAATTCTCACCGGTTTGAGTAGTAACCCATGCACCTTGGTGCGGGCCGTTAATTTTTGTAGAACCTTGATCCATCACAACTTTGCGCTCATAGGGACCGTAAGCATTTTTGGAGCGTAACACCATTTGCCAGCCGGTTGAAACACCACCGGCGGGAGCAAAAATGTAATAATATCCGTTGCGCTTGTAAAACTTCGGGCCTTCAATGGTCGGATCGTTTTCGTGTCCATCATAAACAATCTGTCCTTCATCAATTACTTTTGTTCCGGACGAGTTTAATTGGCTTACCACAAGAATACTTTTAATGCCTGCACGGCTTCCTGCAAAAGCATGAACGAGATAAACTTTTCCATTATCGTCCCATAACGGACATGGATCTATTAATCCTTTTCCCTGCTGAACTAAAACCGGATCGCTCCATTTGCCTGCAGGATTTTTCGATTTGATCAAATAAATTCCATAGTCAGGATCAGGATAATAAATATAAAATTCTCCATTGTGATAACGAATAGCCGGAGCCCAAACTCCATCGCCATGCCGCGGAATTGAAAAATGTTTTTCGGGAATTAACCGTTGCAGTCCATGACCAACCATTGTCCAGTTGACTAAATCTTTAGAATGCAAAATCGGCAACCCCGGAACATCTTCAAAACTGGATGATACCATATAAAAATCGTCGCCAACCCTGATTGCATCCGGATCCGAATAATCCGCGTTGATAATGGGATTTTTATAAGTGCCATTACCGTTATCGGGAACCCAAACTTTTGACACAGTCGAAGTTTGAGCACCAGCAAAAAACCCTGCAAAGGTTGCTAATATTGTAAATAAAACTTTCTTCATCATATTTCAATTGATTCCGCGTTCATCAAACATTCATAATTGAAAAACTTTTCTAAGAAAACCATCCATATATTTTATTGTTGGTTCAAACCATGGATTGAACAAACAAAATGAGTGAGGCGCATCTTCGAAAGTATGAACCTCAGAATAAATATGATTACTGTCTAACACATTAATATAATCCTTTCTCCCGGCGTGCATGCGAGCTACACTGCTATTGATAAATAATGTTGGAGGTGTTTGAGAACTTACATAACTAAGAGGTGAAGCAGCTTCCCATAATACTTCATTTCCTTTCTTCGGGTAGCCGAACCAATAAGTGGCTGCTGAAGTATGCTTGCTGTCATCTCCTTCACCACTTTCAGAATTAGTGAAGGAAAGCGTGCCATCAATGTCAATTACACCAGCCACATTTGTTGTTGTGCCGGAGTTACAGTCACATCCTTCGAACAGTGGCATATTGCCTGTCGTGCCTATGAAAGCCGCCAGTTCGCCACCAGCTGAAAATCCTGCAATTACAATTTTTGACGTATCAACATTATAGACTGAGGCGTTGACTTTTACCCAACGGATTGCCGCTTTAATATCATATACCGCCGACGGAAAAAGGGCTTCTGTGGAAAGCCGGTACTCAGGAGTAAAGCAAGCATAGCCGAGATGGGCAAGTCTTTCAGCAAGCGGATAATGCTGGGAGCGGCTTCCGGAACGCCAACCGCCCCCATGAATAAAAATGATAGCCGCAGTTTTTTTTACATTCTCTTTGGGAATAAAGGCGTCTAACAACAGATTGCGATGATTGATTGTACAATAGGTAATTCCCTTTTTTTCCGCCACATCAGGATAATTAAACCGATGAACGATAGTAATATCTGGAAAATCCTTTTTTAATTTTTGATAAGCGCTAAAAGTAGTATAAGAAGTATCTGGCTTGCCTGTGATGCCTTTTAATGATTGTCCGTTTGTTGTTATAGTGAAAAGACAAATCAAGAGGCAAATCAAAATATTTGAATTCGTAAATGTGCTTAAATGATTTCTTCTCTTCATTAATTGAAATTTAGTTCTTCCTTTTTACCGAAACACTTTTTGCAATTCGCAATCATCCGGAATCCAACCATTCAATACGTTTTCAATCTTATATTTTTTAATTTCATTGTCATTAAGTTGCTTCGACCAGGAAACACGATTTGACTGGTTGGTCCCGGGACCGTAATCTTCATATTCTGCATATCGTGTGGTTTTATAATTATCTGTGTTGTTCCAGTTACTCCATCCTTCCGGTTTTATTTGCGGACCTAAATAACAATGAATGTAAGTTATGCTCGCATAAGGCCTCCATGGCCTGCCTAAAGAAACGCTGTGCAGGCTTGTATCTCCGGTAAGAACGCAATCATTAAAAACATATCCAAACGGATGATCCTGTGGAGTAGAAGCCGCAGTAACGTGAGAGTTTTTCCTGCTGTGAATATGACAATGCTCAAACCAAACGGTAGAAGGACCAAAAATAAAATCTGTTGTTCCTTCGATATAACAATCTTTGTAATACTGGCGACTGTTTGGACTTTTTGTAAAAAGAACGTCCTGGAAACCAACAAAGCGGCAGTTGTAAAATTGCGCTTTATCACCATCGGATTCCAAAGCAACCGCCTGTCCTGCTGAGAATCCGGCATTGTTTTGCACGGTTATATTTTTAGCAGTAAAATTATCGGCCTTAATCAGAAAACTATGGGATGTCATTGTGTTTATAACATCGCCGTTTGCGGAAACAGTGCCCGTATGATCATCATAAGTAAGAATCGTTTTGAATTTATCTTCGCCAATTATTGTTACAAAATTTTTTGATGAATCAAGATGTAATTTTTCTTTATAAACTCCATTTCGGATATAGATGGTTACTGGTTTTTTATTATTAAAAGGAATGTGGTTCAATGCTTCCTGCACTGTCAGATATTTACCACTCCCATCGTGCGCTACAATTATTTTCGTTTGTGCACGGGCAGTCAAAAACCCGATTAAGACAATAAAAGAAAAAACAATCTTTTTCAATTTTTATTATTTTTTTACAAAAGAAATAAAGCCCATCTCTTTCAACCATTCTTCGCAAAGCGGTTTCCATAAAGACGTTGAACCCGGATTATTATTAATATTAATAGCATGATCTCCGTGCGGAAATACATGAAAACTGGTAGAAACATTTTTATTCAAAAGCGCCTGGTAGAATAACAAACTGCTTTCCGGAGGAACTGTTTTATCGTTAAAAGCATCTGCAATAAAACAGGGAGGAGTTTGCGCAGTTACATTATCCTGGGTAGAATATTTTTCGATCAACTGTTCCGAAGGATTTTTACCGAGAAGGCTTTCACGGCTCCCTTTGTGAGCATATTTTCCCATGTCAATAACAGGAGAAACCAAAATCATAAAATCTGGATGAAATGAATTGGATGCAACTTCATCTTTCAATGTTGTAATATCATTTGTAGCAGTACCTACCCATGAAGCGAGATGGCCACCTGCTGAAGCACCCATTACGCCAATTTTATTCGGATCAATTCCCCACTTTGCCGCATTTGCTCTCACTAGTTGCAACGCCCGTTGACCGTCTTGCAAAGGTGCGAGTTGACTAATTTTTACATCCGGAGAATTTGGCAAACGATATTCGACAACAAAAGCGCTCATGCCAAGCGTATTGAACCATTTGGCCAATTGAAAACCTCCAAGATTCAAAGTAATATGAGTATATCCTCCACCCGGATAAATAACAACCGCCGCACCACAATTATCATCTTCGGATGGAAAAAAAGCATACATCCCAGGAATAGCAACACGAAACGCTCTTTCCCTTGCGATACTATCAGTTATTTTCAATCCATTTGAATCAGGAATTTTATTTTGAGGCCACAAGGGAATAAATTCCTGTGCTTTTAGTGAAGAAACGGTGATTAGGAGTGAGAGTATAACGGCTATGTATAAAGGTATTTTCATAAATTATTTTCATTTATGGGGTCCCAGCTTTTTAAGCCTGAAAATATATTTTTTACATTGTATTCTTCTGCCTGCGCTTCTGTAAGCTGATGCGCCCATGAAACTCTTTCCTGGTTATTTGCTTGTTTACTGCCGGAATTATATTCTGCATAAAAAACAGTTTTATAATTATCGGTGTTATTCCAGTTGCTCCAACCTTTTGGATTAATAAAGCCGCCCATTTTGCAATTTATAAAAACAGTTTTGGCATATTTGCGCCATGGACGGCCAAGATAAACGTTGTGAACACCGCTGTCAGCTTTGATTTCACAGTTTTTAAAAACAAATCCGTAAGAAACATTGTCGGGAGTGGAAGCAGCAGTAATGTATGAATCGGATTTGCATTTTATCAAGCATTTCTCAAACAAAACCGTCGCTTCACCAAAAATAAAATCCGTGGTTCCTTCGATATAACAATTAAAAAAGTATTGTCGCGCATGTTCTCCTGCAACATATAAGGTGTCCTGGTTGCCCAGGAGTTTGCAATTTTCAAAACTACACCTATCGGCTCCCACAGCAAGAGCGATTGCTTGTCCAACCGGGCCTGCAGTATTTTCTATCGTTAAGTTTTCTGCATGAAAATCATTTCCCTGCACCAATAAAGTGGCTGTATAAAAAGTGCTGTTGCGCCCTTTGTTTATTTTTTTGAAATAATCGTCATAAGAAATAATTGTACTGTCTTCGCTTTCACCGATCAGTGAAATTTTTGTGTTCCACGAAGGAATAAAAACCTTTTCATGGTAAGTTCCATTTTTGATAAAAATTCTGATTCTTTGATCGGGAAAGGATTTACAGGCTTCAATTGCAGATTGAATCGTTGTAAAATTTCCGCTTCCATCTTTGGCAACAATGAAATCAAATCTTTCTGAAGATTCTTTTTTAGGAAGACTAAAAGATAACAAACCGAGGCAGCAACAAATTAATATGTTATGAAACAATCGCATTTTTTTTATTTAATAAACTTTTTCAATCCTTTCCAAACGGCATTTGCTATCTCCTTTTGCCCGTCAATATTTGGATGTAAACCGTCCGCATAATTTGCCTTTGAGACAACATGCAATAATGAAATAAAACCAGTGTGCTCCTTATCAGAAAGTTCTTTATACTTTTTTTCCAGCTTATAAAGCGATTGCTTTGTGTTTTCGTTATACTTCTTGTTTCTATTGATATCGTTCATCGTGTTAAGATTGATATCTGATGGTGCCAATAATACAATCTTCGCATCATTGTTCACTTTTCTGATTGCACCTATCATCCATTTCATATTTGCAATACAATTATTCACCATTGAATCATTCCCATTTTTCAGGTCATTTACACCAAGAAAAATCATATAGCAATCTGCGTTTGGGTACTCTTTTAAAACAGGTACTAATTCTTGTTTGTCTGCTGTTTTCCTTCCATTTCTTCCGGCATTTACAAAATCAATATCCGAATGTTCTTTCGATAAAAACCAAACCCAGCTTTGTCCGTCGACTTCCGCGCCATGAGTAATTGAATCACCAAAACAAACCACTTGTTTATCCATTTTTTTAAAACTGAAAAATAGAATTACGGATAAAACAATTATTGATACCGGCAAAATTCTCTTCATCATTGCCATTTATTTTTTTGATTTAATTCTCAGAAGCCACTGCGGATATTCTTTAATTATCTTTTCCGGCCAGTAACCGTACCATGCATAACCGGTTCTGCGTTCCCTGGACACTTCAGATAATTCATAAACTGCTTTCCCATGCCGGTTTGCAAAAAAAGGACGATTGGTGCCTAACTCATAATAGCGTGTCCAGATATCAGGTGCAGAAGAATCAGTCACCACGATTTTGTCATTCTTTGCTTCGTGATATTTATAAACCACATCTTTTGCGGGAATCGTTTTAATTCTCGCATCCTTAATCGCAACTTCATTAAACCAGTTTACTGCATCTGTTACCGCGGTAATGATTTCTTTGTTTGGATATTTTATCTGCATTAAAAACGCCACAATATTTGCACTTTCCTCGCTTGCTTTTGAAGCCAATTCAAATGTGCGTGCACCGACCGGTTTTAGGGTAATGTTATCATATTGCTGGCACCACACTGTTAGCTTTTCATTTTCTTTTATCTGGCATTTTAAAATACAATCGATTCCATTCTGGTATGATTGTTCAATTTGTGTTCTTAAATCTATATGGACAAACGAATAATAAGATTCATTTTGGACGATATGCTGAAACACAGTAAGCAAGCCAATCATAGCGTCATCGTTGAATGTAATATATTTCCGGTAACCACTTTTATCCGGGTAAAATTGCGGCCAGCCGCCATTTCCATATTGTGCTTTTAAAATAAAGCGTAATCCGCGCAAGACTGCATCTTCATACTTTTTATCGCCCAGCAAAGTATAGGCTTTTGCGAGATATTCTATTTGTGTGTAGGTGGCACCGTTATCAAATGTGGTGTGCAAAGAATCTTTATGTTGGGAAAGGATCGCTTTTTGTTCCTCGGTAAGAATGGCAAGCATATCATAATTCTTCGGCCAGCCGCCGTTTGGTTGCTGATACAGCAAAATATTGTCAGCAATCTGTCGAACATCAGCAGAAGTAAAACGAGCCTGATCCTTTGCAGGAACGATTACCTGCTCATGATCGGTAATGTCCATCCAATGATGCCTGCTGTCCTGGAAGCCGGAGACGTCTTTAATATGAAAATCGCTCTGCGCGAAAAGCAAAACAGGAAATGAAAACAATAATCCCCCTACAACCACCAGTTTCTTTACCGGAATTAAATTGCAATTCATTAGTACTATTTTTAAAAGTGAATTATTTAATTTCCATCTTTTTTCCATTTACTTCAGTATTTTCCACGTTGAGGTTTTCAGCATCTTTTACAAAGTATTCTTTTTCTACATTTTTGAAATTACAATCGACGATAAAAATATCCTTAACAGGCTTAGATTGCAACCCTTCAACATAAATCCCATATTTGCTTTTTTCGCTGGTTACATTTTTTACATACACACCAGTTAAGGTTGGAGGAAAATTGCATTTCGCCGCTTTTTCCTTTTCATAGACCATATTTATTTTAAATACTGCCTCCCTCACTTCACCTACTTTAATATTTCTGAAATAGAAGTTTTTCATTACGCCCCCACGGCATGCATTTGATTTTATCCTTATCGCGCGCTCAAGATGAGGACTGCTCATTACGCAATTCTGAGCATATACATTTTCAACACCGCCCGAAGTTTCACTTCCAATCACCACACCTCCATGCCCATCCTTCATCTGGCAATCCTGAACAATGATATTTTTTGAAGGAACATTCACGCGTCGTCCATCCTCATCACGACCGCTTTTGATGGCAATACAATCATCACCATCAGTAAACGAACAATTTTTAATCATTACATCGCTGCATGATTCAGGATCGCAACCGTCATTATTTGGCCCAAGACTGTTGGTAGTGACACCATCAATAGTGATATTTTGAGAAAGCGTTGGATGTATCAACCAGAAAGGCGCATTTACCAAAGTAACATCTTGTATAAGAATATTTTTAGAGTTGTAAAATTCGATCATTGTCGGACGCATATAATGCCCTTTCCCAAAAACGCGATCGGAAACCGGAACTCCCTGTGCAGCCATCTCCATTAGTTTCGGCTCATTTTCCTTATCATGTTGGCTTGGCATTCCTTCTTTCCAGCCAAATCTTTTGCTGCCCGTCCAGTTCCACCAATGGTCGTTATCTGCCTGTCCGTCTAAAATCCCTTTACCTGTTACTGCAATATTTGTTTGCCCGTTTGCATAAATAAGCGGTGAATAATTCATTAGTTCCACACCCTCAAAACGGGTAAGAACAACCGGCAAATAATCATCGTCATTTGTACTAAATTTAATAACGGCTTTGTCGTCTAAATACAGGTTCACATTACTTAGTAAATGAATCGGACCCTTTACAAAATAAGTTCCCGCAGGAACAATAACCCGGCCGCCACCGGCTTTATTGCATGTTGAAATGGCTGATTTTATTGCAGGAAGACAATCTGTTTTTCCATCGGCTTTTGCGCCATAATTCAAAATAGAATAATCACGATTTGCAAAAGTCGGTGGGACAATATTTTTCACAATAGATGGCAAATCTTTCCATCCTTGTTCTGCTGCTTGTTGTGCAGAACATCCAGCGGTTATTATGAAAAGCGACAGAAGAACTGTGAGATATTTTAATCTAAATAAATGTTTACACTTCATAAGAATAGGTTGTGATTTAAAATTTATGATTTTTTAAAAATTCGATCTGACAGTTCAAGATGCAAATCGTTGATTCCCTGCAAAACCAATTCTGCGATATGCCTTGCTCCATATGCGTTGAAATGGGTATTATCATGCACACCTGATGGATAATCCGGATTTTCTCCAGGTTCCAGTTGCATAAATAATAATGCCGAATTCTTTTCTCCAAATTGTTGCAATAATTTAAGACTCATTGCATCCAGGTCAATCAAAGGAACATCCATTTCGGCAGCTACTTCACGGACAATTTTAGAATACACTTCATGAGTTTCAATAGCGTTTCTATTTGCATCAAACTTCCTTCTGCTCACCGGCGTTATCAAAACTGGAATCGCTTTTTTATCGCGCGACTCTTTAACGAATTTTATTAAGTTATTTCTGTAATCTTCCGGTGTGGTATAACGGTCAGGATAATTTTTTGCTTCATCATTATGACCGAATTGTATGAAAACATAATCACCTTCATTTAAATTTTCAACAACCTTTTGCCAACGGTTTTCAGCAATAAATGTGCGGGTACTTCTTCCTCCTTTGGCTTCATTTTTTATCGTAACAGAAGAATCAAGATATTCAGCAAACGGCATTCCCCACCCGGTTAGCGGAAAACGCGAAGAATTATATTGACACATGGTAGAATCGCCAACCATCCAGATTGTGATGTGTTTTTTTATGGGTAATGTGAATGAAACCAAACCCAGTAAACAAACAAATAATGCCTTTTTAAAATTCGCTTTAATCATAAAACTGATTGAAGTGTTTGAAATTTTCATTCACTTTATTTTTTCTCTTTCAAAGGAACCACACGAATGTGATTCGCGAGTTCCAGGTTCAGATTTTTAATTTCCTGCAAAACGATTTCAGCCATTTTTCTTGCACCCAATTCACTGAAATGGGTATCATCTTTTCTTCCTGTTGGATAATGCGGGTTTTCGGCAGGCAAAAGATAATTATATAAATATTTTGAAGATTCCGGGCCAAACTGCTGCACCAATTCCTGGCTTTTCTGATCCAGATCAATCAAAGGAACTTTGTATTTTGCAGCCACATCTTTTACAAGCTGGGTATAAACAGCATGTGTCTCTTCTATTTTTCCTGATGAATCAAATTTTCTTCTTGCAACAGGAGTAATTAAAACCGGCACGGCCTTTTTGTTTCTTGCCTCTGAAACAAACTTTAGCAAATTCGCCGTAAACTGCTCCGGAGTTGTGTAACTTTTTTTTGTTGGCACTTCATCGTTATGTCCAAATTGAATCAACACGTAATCACCTTCCTTTAAATTTTCAACTACCGGCTTCCATCTTCCTTCTTCAATGAAAGTTCTTGTGCTTCTTCCGTTTTTCGCACGATTATCTACCACAACTGTTGAATCAAAAAAGTAATGAAACGGCATTCACCAGCCGGTTTCAGGATAAGCGCTCACCTCCTTGTCTGCTATGGTAGAATCGCCGATGAGATAAACGGTTATCTTTTTTTGTGGCGCAATTGCAAAAGACATGATCAGAAGCAAGATTGCGATTGGCAGTTTATTCCTCGCACTATTTAATATTTTTTTCAAATAAAACATTTTGAATGATGGTAAACTTTGTAAACACTAAAATTCATCAAACCTTAGTAGAAAATTGATCTTCTCTGCTGCAACACCTTATTTACCTTATTCCTCTACTTTCAAACCGTGGATAGCGTAATTAAGTGCAAAAGTTATTTAGTTATATTCTACTAAGGTTTCTCACAACATCCTGTCACCTATTAGTAAGTTAATATCCAATTAATCAGTTGATTAAATCAATTTATCTCAACTTCGTCGATATCCTATCTCCATCTTGGATCGCCCGCGGTACTTTTTCCCGCAAATGAATTGTCTTTAATTTTAAAATTTCCATTCGCAGGATCGGTAAACAGATCAGCCGCTTTTCCTGAATATGAATTGGCGCCTGTAATAGGATTCGCACTGAACAGACAATCAGATGTCATATAAGTATTCGACAATACCGCATTTCCTGAAGATTTAATTCCATTGGCATTTGTTGGATCAATAGTGCTTCCCAGAATGGTATTCATGATATTAAATTTCGACGGAAATGTGCCGGAATAATTAATAAAATATCCCCCATTGTTTATCATATCATTGAAAGTGCAATTATTAATATTCAAAGATGTGCCGGTAATTCCATCCTGCCTTATGAAATAATAGAATGAATAAAAAGTGCTGTTTTGAATGGTGATGTTATCGATCAAAGCCTTGCTGCTGGCATTTGCATAGATCACTGCATATTTTGCACCTATGCCAAAACTATCAATGATGCAATTATCAATTAGCAGGTTGTTAATTTCTGCACCGGCAGTTTTTAACCGGATAAAAGAATTATTAAATACGCCGCTGGTCGTGCAATTTTCAACCTTTACATTTCCAATTACAGTTGCATGGCCGATATTCATAAAATAAGCGGCACTTCCATCCGTTGCAATATTAAGGTCAGAAAAATTCAGAGAGTCTATATTTCCGCTGGCATCAAAATTATTGGAAAGTAACAGTTCTGCAGGATTACCAAATCCCAAGCCACTTCTGATGGAAACTGATTTATCAAAAGTATAAGCAGAAGGGATAGTATAGGTCAGCCCTCTTTTCAACAGAACAATAGCTCCATCAGGTATTTGAGCTAACGTATCGAAAAGAACGGAAGGACGATCGTTCACAAGCCTCAAATCAATTACATTATTTCCCGTTACCGGCGCTTTGGTTGTAAACGTTAAAATACCTTTGCTTTTATTACCATCGAAAATTTCCGCTGTATAATTTGTTCCTGCAGACAAACCTTCTATTAAAGCTTGTCCGGCTGTGTTTTCATCCGCAGTAACCGGAAATTGCATGGTGTCCCCATTCGCTTTTGTAAAAACAATTTTGTTAACACCTTCGGTGGTTGTCCAATTCAGGATTACTGCATTATCTATTATATCTGAACTTTGAACCGGGTGAAATATTTGTACGCCAACCAAAGAAAAGGGCGTAGTTGACGCTACCCATTGAGCCGACTCTGCAGCGTTCGCTGTTGCATTTGCTTTAACCCGTGCGAAATATTTGGTTCTGTCTTTAAGAACATCATCTGTTACAACCGCCACAGTCGAATCGACTTTCAGGGTAAGAACAGGAGTACCCTGGAAACTCGAATCCTGTGAAATTTCTAAAGTGTAAGTAACGCCGCTTCCGGCGGAAAACAGCGAGGCAGGCCAGCTGATAATGGCAGAAGTGTCTCCGGTTGTTATGGAAATTGAAGTAGGTGTAAACATCCTGTTTGGCGTAAACCTTTCCAGTGTAACCTTCTTGCATGAAATTATGACAACCGTCAGCAACAAAGCAACAAATATTTGATATTTTAATTTTTTCATGAGCTTGATCTCCTTGTAATTTTTTTAAAAATTAATTAATACCCGTAATCCTGAGTCAGATTTGGATTTGCGTCGATAGATGCCTGTGGTATCGGGAATAATTCACTGTGATTTGGTTTGAATCCTTCAGCATAATAAGCAAAATTTCCTGTGTTAACGGCACTACTTATCCAGGTAACTTTTGTAGAACCTGCGGGTCCGGAAGGAGGTGCCGGTTGATAGAAAGATGTTGCCCAATCAATGTAATTTTTGGGGTCAGTATTGGGATAATAATACATGGCTGTTGGAAGATTGTCGTAAGGCGCAGCCAATGCAGCCATCTTTGCCAGGTTCTGTTTTGTTTCTGATAATTTCTCTCCTAATAAATTCCAACGGATCAAATCATATTTACGAATTCCTTCAGAACCAAATTCCAATGCTCTTTCATTTACAATGGCATTAAAGAATCCTGTTTTATCGGAAGGCGGAGTACCGGCCAGGTCTGCATTTCCACCAAAAGCGCGCAGCCTTACTTTTTGAAACGCATCAATCGCTCCTGCAGTAGGGCCATTATTGATTTCATTTTCTGCTTCTGCATACATTAATAAAACATCGGAGTAGCGAAGAATTGGCCAGTTGAGACTGAAATTCTGAGCCTGGTTGCTGATGTCAATATCCGGATTTGTGATCCAGTTGCGACGAAATTTTCCATCTGCCAGGCTGGTAATAGGAACGGCAGATAGTGAATTGTCATTGTTAATTTTAAAAGGTGCAATGGTCACATCCCTGCGTGTATCTGTTGAATCAAACTGGTAAAAATAAGTAGGCAAAACAATGAGGCTTCCATTGGGGCCATTATACTTCCCGAGCTTACTGTCGGTAGCAGAAGTAGCTCCTGCCATTGCCACCTGGAAGATGATTTCACCAAAATGATCAATTCGATGAGCATCTACATTATTTTGCCACAAATCCCGGAAACTTTGATCCAGTGCATGTTCACCGGATTGAATAATATCAAGACATTCCTTGTCTGCGATCTTGTAATAATCAAGGTAATTGCCTCCGCGTTCCATCTTATTATCCCGTCTCAAAGAATATCCGCCCCGAAATAATGCGATGCGTGCACGCAAGCCTTTTACCGCTCCTTTTGTAATTCTTTCATCATTTGCATCACCCAAAGCGGCTACGCCTGAGCGCCACGGAACCAGATCCTCAGCAGTTTTAAGGTCATTTAAAATGTGATCATAAATGCTGTCACGATCTGTTTTTTTCAAAAACAAATCCGGCTGGTCTGCGGATGGTTCCCATTGTGCAGGGATATCGCCCCAGTTTCTTACAAGTTCAAAATAATATTGTGCTCTCAGAGTTAATGCTTCACCATACAATCTTTGCAATTCACCTTTTTGTGATGGCGAACCATTTTTATATAAATCCATTTGTGGAATGTATTTTATGCACTGGTTGGATCTTTCAACGCCTTCATACAGTTGATTAAATGGCTTTGCCAGCTGCAGATTTCCAGCAGTGAGATTGTATCTCCCTATATCGCGCCTGTCATTATCTCCATGACCACCTGCGCCCATGATACAGTCATTGTCGTAAGGAAAATACATGCTTACCCGAATGCCGTATCCCTGGTCGCCGGTCATTTCCTGGTAAGCGCCAAGTACTGCCTTTTGAGCATTGGCAACGGTGCCAAAAACCGTTTCAGGACCAAAAGAAGAAATCGGATCCAACTTCAGATATTTTTTACAGGAACTCAATTGAACTGCAGCTGTTAAAACCGTTATTGCAATTAATGAATTATAGAATGATTTTATTTTCATAAAATGACTTTTAAAATTTTAGAATGTCACATTTAAACCCAAAATATAAGAGGTGCTGCGGGGATAAGCTGAAAAATCAACACCCGGCGTCATCGGCGTAGATCGCCTGGTATTTACTTCAGGATCATAACCGGAATAATTGGTAATAACAGCCAGGTTATTTACCGTAACATACGCCCTGAATCTTTGCATCCTCATTTTTTTGATTAATGATGATGGTAATGAATACCCAAAAGTGATATTGTTTATGCGAATAAATGAACCATCTTCTACAGCCCACGATTGAGGATAAAACGCGCTACCGGTAGTAATTGGCCTCCATAAAGTGGCATTTTTATTCAGTTCGGAAAGTGCTTTTGGATCTGTTACTACATTTCCATTTGCATCAATGGTTTTCCAGCGGCTATTTTCAATAGAAAGAAGATTTGCATTTGGAGTATAACCGCTTCCAAATTCCAGTTTATTATCATTGAAAATATCATTGCCGTATTGGAAATTGATAAAGATGCTCAAATCAAAATTCTTATATTGAAACTGTTGATTTAATCCGCCAAAGAATTTAGGGTTTGCATTTCCAATAATTCTTTCATCCTTGCTGTTTACTATGGAATCACCATTCAAATCTTTGTATTTGATAATTCCAGGTTGTGGATTAAGGCCGGTAACGCTTATGTCATTTGGAACACCAGGTTTTAATGTATATGTTTGTTTGCTGGGATCATAGTCAAAGTCATCTACGGTATAATAACCGTCATTTACTAAACCATACATGCTACCTACCGGAGAACCAACTTTGATGATGTAATCTGCGGGATTATTTGAACCTGCCCATCCGGAGCTTTGCAGAAAGGAAGTTTGTTGTCCGAGGCTCAGCACTTTATTCTCATTGAATGAGATGTTGAAACTTGCATTCCAGCTAAAGTTTCTTTTTTGAATGATACCTGCATTTACCTGTGCTTCAAATCCATTATTTGAAGTAGCACCCACGTTTTGAATTTGCGTGGTATAGCCTGAAGTTGTTGGAACGGGCACGGAGACTAACAAATTCTTTGTTTTGTTGCGGTAATAATCCAGACTAAATTGAGCATGATTATTAAACAATGAAAAATCAAGACCTGCATTGCGCGATACATTTGACTCCCAGGTGAGCAAGGCGTTAGATAATCCAACAGAACCAAATGCAGTTACTAATTGGTTTTGTAAACCATAATAATTTTGCTGGGTATTAAACTGAGTGAGGAAAAGGAATGATTCAATCCTGTTATTTCCTGCTTCGCCATAATTCAACCTGAGCTTTACGTTAGAAATAAAAGGTTCTAACCCATGCATGAATTTTTCATCGGACATTTTCCAGGCAAATGAAGCAGCAGGAAAATAACCCCATTGACGGCCGGGCGCGAAAACTGATGAACCATCAGCACGCATGCTCAGCGAAGCCAGATACTTATCTTTATAAGCATAATTAAGTCGTCCAAAAAATGAGGATATGCGCTGTACATCCTGATCACTTGTTGGAGCCGGCTCTGCAATTCCGGTTGGCGGGCTGGCCAGGTTTAAATTCCCCAAAGCTTTTTCAGCACTTGTTCCAAACGGGAAAAAGCGTTGAACAATTTGATTACTTTGATTTCGTGCTTCATAAGTTTCCTGCCCGGCAATAAAATCAAAAGTGTTGTTCTCATTAAAAGCCCCATTGAATTTCCTGTTGCTAAAAGTGAAGACATTTGAATTATCAAAAGTTTGCCTGTTGCTTTGTTGCACCGTTGCAATTGGCATTCCAGAACCATTTGAGATTGAATTTGAACTTAAACTATCATCGTAGCTGTTGGTTCTGTAATCATGATAATCAAAGCCAACAGTTGTTCTGAAAGAAAGAAACGGCGTTAACGTGTAATCAGCATAGCCACTCAATCCAGCTAAAGTTTGATATTGCCTTTTGTATTGTGAATTGATCAATAAAAGTGGGTTTACTATGTATAAACCGTTTCCACTTGTTTCATTAATTAATTCCGGATCATAATTGGCCACTTCCTGTCCGGGCGACAAGTATGGAATATAACGAACAGCTTGTCTTAGAAAATTTAAACCGCTGCTTCCCGGATTTGAAGTTCCTGCACCATTGATCACCTGGTTGTCAAAACGAACGTTAAATCCTAATTTAAAATTTTTACTTACTTCATGGTTCAATTTAAAATTGACCAGCTTGCGATCATAATCAGAATTAAGCATGACCGCTTCATTCTTGTTGTAAGTAAGGCTGAGATTAAATTGTGTTTTTTCACCTCCACCTGAAATGCTCACATTATGCGTTTGCATATAGGCCTGTCTTCCAAAAACCTGGTTTTGCCAATCAACAAAAGGCGCTTGTTTGTATAAAGAAAGATCGTTCCATGTACCATAAGTATTTAAAAAATTCTGTTCATTCTGGGTACTACCACGGCTTCTTTCATATTGATATAAAACAAACTCATAAGGATTCATCACACTCAATTCGTGCGGTACTTTTTGAACACCAACAAGTCCGTTATAACTGATAGTACTCTTTCCTTTGTGGCCACCTTTTGTTGTAATGATTACCACACCATTGGCGCCTCTTGCACCATAAATAGCAGTTGCGGATGCATCTTTCAACACATCTATTGTTTCTATATCCTGTGGTGATAAAGTAGAAAGCGCATTATCAACAATGATTCCATCCACCACATACAATGGTGAATTATCCTGTGTTATAGATCCGCCACCTCTAACGCGGATTTGCACCTGTGCGTCCGGCGACCCTTCAGAACCTGTAACCTGCACACCAGCCAATCTTCCTGCAAGCGCTTCCTCGGCAGAATTGATCGGAATGTCTTTTAAATCTTTTGCACTTACGGATGAAACAGAGCCGGTAAGGTCTTTTCGCCTTACAGTACCATAACCAACTACTACTACATCATTCAAAGTAGAAGCGTTGGTTTGAAGAGTAACATTAATCACACTGCGCGTTCCTACCTGTATTTCCTGCGTTTTACTTCCAACAAAACTGAACTGTAGCACTGGATTTCCACGTGTAGGAACAGAAATAGAATAATCACCGGAAGCATCGGTTGCAGTCGCCGTATTCGTACCTTTTACAGAAACCGATACGCCCAATAATGGTTCTCCTGCTGCTGAACTCACATGGCCCGTCACCGTTTTATTTTGTGACATAGCCGTTGTGAAAGAAAACAGTAGCACCACCAAAAAATAAAATTTACTTTTCATATTATACAAGCTTTGGTTTTTGGAAATGAATGATAACTATTTTTTTGATTTTGTATTTTAATCTTGATAAGGGCTGATCCGGTTGCCTCAACAAATAAGAAATGCCATTTGCAATTGGTTATAATACTTCTATTTAGCGCCTTTCAGGAAATAGCCGGATTTTAAAGCGGGTTAATTGCGAAAGAAAATGTGTATTGACCCGAACGGTGCTTCCATTCATCATTCTGTTCCCATGAGAACAGTTAAATCTATCTCATCCTTTTCTTTTCCCAGATTTATTTTGCAAATGCATTTCTTACTTGCCTTTTATCCATTTTTATTATTCCTCAAAATGACCCTGATATCTTTGTTCGACGATAATAGGAGAATTTCAAATAGTGAATCAACGTCCCATCCAGCCGCCGTCAACAGTTAATATTTCCCCATCTACATAATCAGATGCGGCAGAACTTAAAAACACAACCGGCCCGATCAGATCACCTGGCTGTCCCCATCTTCCGGCAGGAATTCTATCCTGGATGGCTTTATTTCTTTCTGCGTCTGCTCTTAATGCCTCCGTATTTTTTGTGGCGATATACCCGGGAGCGATTCCGTTTACATTTACGCCTTTTGATGCCCATTCGTTGGCAAGCGCTTTTACCAAACCGGCTACAGCGCTCTTGCTGGCAGTATATGCAGCTACATTAATTCCTCCCTGGAAAGAAAGTAAAGAGCAGGTGAAAATGATCTTTCCTTGTTGTCTCTGCACCATTTCTTTTCCAAACTCCCTGGCAAGTACAAAGGCAGAATTAAGATTGATATTAACAACCGTATCCCAGTCCTCATCAGTATAAGAAACTGCAGGGTTTCTTTTTATCGTTCCGGCATTATTGATTAAAATATCAATAACAGGATGAGCCGATTTTATTTTGGCAATTGAATTCAACAACTCATTCCTGTTTTCAAGATTGATCTTGTAAGAAGAAAATTTTTTACCCAGTGCAAGAATTTCTTTTTCAATGTCACTTCCGGATTCAAGCGAAGAAGAAACGCCTATAATATCAGCACCTGCTTCTGCAAGTCCGGTTGCCATTGCTTTTCCTATGCCACGTGAACAGCCTGTAACAAGTGCAGTTTTACCTGAAAGATTAAAGAGTTCGTTTAATTTCATAATATCAAGCAATGTATTTGAGAAAAAAATTTGATAAAATTCTCTAAAAAACCATTAAGCAAGTGTACCGATATTTTATTAGGATAAATTCAGGAACGGCAAGTATTTTTATGCAATCGTTCCCGATAACGTTTCCAATTTTCCTACAATTCAAAACCAGTAAAAAAATGGCTACTTTTAACGCTACATTGTAAAAATAAATCGCGAATTTTCCATTATGAGATTTGATACAGTTACCATTAAGGACATTGCCAAAGCACTGAATTTTTCTACTTCTACGGTTTCCAGAGCGCTGCGGGGAAGCTATGAAATAAGCGATGAAACAAAAAAAATGGTGCTGGAATATGCAGAGAAAATTAATTATCGTCCAAACCCGATAGCTTTAAGCCTGAAGGAAAGAAGAAGCCGCGCAATTGGTGTGGTAGTAAGTGAAATTGCCAATAATTTTTTCTCCCAGGCAATTAATGGAATTGAATCGATCGCTTACAACCGCGGCTATCACGTTATCATCACACAAAGTCATGAATCAGAAGAGCGTGAAAAAGTAAATGTAATGCATCATGCTTCACGATCTGTTGATGGGTTACTGATCTCATTATCCAGCGGCACCGTTGATCTCACTTTCTTAAAAGAATTGTATGATAAAGGATTGCCGATTGTTTTTTTCGACCGCATCACTGATGAAATCGATACGCATAAAGTAACCGCGAATAATTATTTGGGCGCTTTCCAGGCAACAGAACATTTGATTTACCAGGGCTTCAAAAAAATCGCGCACATTACCAGTTCACCATATCTTTCTATTACAAAAGAACGATTACAGGGATATATTGAGGCGCTCGAAAAACATCATATTCCCTACAATGAATCTTTGGTGAAATATTGTAACCATGGTGGTATGATCGTCGAAGAAATTGCACAGGCGCTTGCCGCATTGTTTAAAGGAAAAACCAAACCTGACGCCATCTTCACAGCCGGCGACAGAATTACTACAGAATGTTTCAAAGAATTAAAAAACATGAAACAAAAAGTAAATGTCGGCTTCGCCGGGTTCACGAATAGCCGCGTGGGAGATTTATTTGATCCACCAATGACCGTTGTACAACAACCTGCTTTTCAAATCGGGCAAACAGCCATAGAAATGCTGATTCAAATGATAGAAAGTAAACGACCAGTTACACAATTTGAAACGAAAATTTTAGATACCGAACTTATCATCAGGGAATCTTCAATGAAAAAAGAATGATCGTAATTTGAAAATAAGAATCGGTTTTATTTATTAGTTTGCTGCCTTTAATCTGCTGTTATTTGTACGCCAGAAGTTTCTGCATTTGCTTTGTAAAACGTTTTAGAATTTGCGGGACGGTAAGTGTTTTTAATCGTGATATTTTTTACATTATTCAAGAGGAAGACCGGATCTTTTTTTTCTGAAATGATTTTCGCTTTATCAACATAAATATCCAAAGCATCCGTCGCCTCAAATCCTTTCTGAGCGGAAATTATCATATTCTTAAAATATATTTTGCTCACCGGCATTTCTGGTAACCCGGTTATGGAAATGGCTGTTTGAGCCCCGTTGCAATAAATACTGTCAAAATAAAACTCAGTAAAGTTTGGCGTCTTATCTTTTATCCTGTTTGAAGCATTACTTTTTACTTTTCCGGCAGGCATGTCTTCATAATAGGTATTGAATGAAATGGCTTCATGAACAATATCTTTCATGAAGATATTTTTGATAAAAATGTTTTTCACCAATCCGCCGCGACCGGCGTTGCTCTTCACTCTTATGCCAATATCAGTGCCGATAAAATCACAATCGGTTACAAAAATATTTTGCATTCCTCCATCAGTATTACTTCCAATTACAAAACCTCCATGCGCATGATATACGACACATTTTGCGATGACCACATTTTCAAGATTCGGATGTTCATCATCATTCTTGCTTCCGCTGGATTTCATGCAAATTCCATCATCTCCGGCGCTCACCGTGCAATTATAGATCAACACATTTTTACATCGGCTGATGTCAATTCCATCGCCATTTTGTGCCCACCATTCGTTGAAAATATTCACGTGATCCATTGTCAGATTGGTGCAACTATTCGGGTAAAAAACAAACTTTGGAGAATTTCGAATCGTTACATCTTTGATTAAAATGTTTTCACAGTTTACCAGGTAAAGCATGTAAGGACGGAGATAATCTCGTGCAGGCAAAAAGTCTTCGGCCGTTACTGCTTCTTTTTTCTTTTTCAGATCCTTCAAATATTGTTCTCCTTCCATCGCTTCTTTTGTTGGCCACCAGATTTTCCCGTCATCACTTACAACGCCGCCTGATGATGTGAAATCTTTCCATTGCGATGCTGTTGTTTTTTCTTTTTTCACCGGCCTCCAGGTCTCGCCTGCCCCATCAATAATTCCCTCACCGGTAATAGCAATATTTTTCAAATCGTATCCATAGATAGGTGAAGCCGGAACATAACTGCTGCTTTTTGAAGATGCTTTTATAATTGGATATTGAGTATGATCTTTTGTAAATTGTATCAACGCGCCTCGTTCCACGCATAGATTGATATTGCTCTTCAATTCAATAGGACCCGTAAGCCATAACCCTTTTGGAACTATAACCGTTCCGCCTCCTGCTGCGACGCACGCGGAAATGGTTTTTTCAAAAGCACCTGTGTTTAAAGTTTGTCCGTCGCCAACAGCACCGAAATCTGTTATCGAAAAACTTTTATCCGGGAAGATCGGACGAATTACTTCAGGCATTTTAAAAGGTGCATTTGCAATGTACCACGCTGCATCTTTGTTTTGCGCCACGATATTATTTGCACAGCTAAAAGAAAAAATAACTGCTATAAAAAGAATGAAAAATTTTGATTGAAATATTCTCATCGTTTTGTTTAATTGATAAAAGGACTTCAATCAAAAATAGAAACCCTTTTGTGAAACCGGAGAAATATCTACGGAATCGTTGCCGGCAAACAACTTGCTGTTTTGTTCCCTGTCATGAAAAGTTTACCATTATAGTTCACAAATACCTGTTTGAGCCTAACCGGCTGTGCTTATACAAAAGAACGGAATCTAATCGGCTTTTATGTGGTTGTTATTCGCTTCTATGGAGCGAATAACAACCGAATTACAACCGAATAAGAAGCGAATAAGAAGCGATTTATACCGGGACGGGATCCCCC
>JBQCFI010000360.1:0-26641 GCA_051959325.1 Ginsengibacter sp.
AGGAGCCATTGCATATACATTATCTAAATCACTTATCTTCCGTTTCGCGGAAATACTCAATGCGGAAGCAAAAGGAAAAAATGTAGTTACAACGGTAATTGTGCCGAGCACCATTGATACACCACAAAACAGAAAATCAATGCCGGATGCTGATTTTAGCAGTTGGGTAAAACCTTCAGACATTGCGGACACGATTTTTTTCTATTCAGGAGAGACAGCAAATGCTATAAAAGAGCCTGTTATTAAAATCTTCAACCGATCTTAAAATCTTTAAAAGTCTTACTACACAAGAAATCCGATAATAGGTATAAAAATAAAACGATGGTTTGTGGCAAACCATCGTATAAACATAAATATCTTTTATTTCTTTGTTTGTTAAAAACAGCTATGCTACCTTCAGCATGCTTAATTTACTAATGCTGAATTTGCGTTGTGCATATTCCAATGTTACCGTAAAGGTTTTTACTTTTTGAGATGGCAGTTCATACATTGCATCAGTAAGGATGCTTTCGCAAATACTTCTTAATCCACGGGCACCGAGTTTATATTCCATCGCTTTTTCTACCATAAAATCATACACCTCTTCTTCAATAACGAGGTTTATTCCTTCCAGTTCAAACAACTTTTTGTATTGTTTAATGAGAGAATTTTTTGGCTCGGTAAGGATATTTCTTAAAGTTAAGGAGTCAAGTGGATTGAGATAAGTAACCACCGGAAGCCTTCCCAGCAATTCAGGAATAAGTCCAAAAGATTTTAGATCCTGTGCGTTCACGAACTGCAACAGGTTTTTACGCTGGTATTCCTGCAGATCTTTATTTACACTAAATCCAATTGCATTTGTATTGATCCTGCGGCCGATTAAACGGTCAACGCCGTCAAAAGCGCCGCCACAGATAAAGAGAATGTTGCTGGTATTTATTTTGATCAATTTCTGCTCTGGATGTTTGCGCCCACCTTGCGGCGGCACAAGCACTTCTGTTCCTTCCAGTAATTTCAGTAATCCTTGCTGAACGCCTTCTCCGCTTACGTCGCGGGTGATGCTTGGGTTGTCGCTTTTCCGGGCAATCTTGTCAATTTCATCAATATAAACAATTCCTTTTTGTGCCGCATTTACATCAAAATTGCACACTTGCAGCAGCCGGCTTAAAATGCTTTCTACATCCTCGCCAACATATCCCGCTTCCGTGAAAACGGTCGCATCTACAATGGCAAATGGAACATTCAAAATACGGGCAATGGTTTTTGCCAATAATGTCTTACCGGTTCCGGTTTCGCCGACCATGATGATGTTGCTTTTTTCAATTTCAACATCATTATCAATCTTCTGGTTTAGTCGTTTGTAGTGATTATAAACGGCTACAGCAAGCACTTTTTTTGCATCGTCCTGGCCGATCACATATTCATCGAGGAACTTCTTCAGCTCAATTGGTTTCTTTACGGAAAGTTTATAATTAGAAACAGAGGCATTTTCCTGCGGAACAATTTCCTGCATAATAATTTCCTGTGCATGCTCAATGCAATTTTCGCAGATATGTCCCTCCTGCCCTGCTATCAGTATCTTTACTTCGTCACGGCTTCTGCCACAAAAGGAGCAATGTAAGGTTTGTTGTTTTGCCATTGGGTTTACAGATATTTTTTGCAAATTACCCTTTTTCTAAAAAAGTAAATGCTAATTTTTATAATTTATAGGACAACAAAAACTGTCAAAATGATGCTTTACAATTTTTTTAAAATTTGGTCCACGATTCCGTATTTTTTGCTTTCTTCAGCGTCCATCCAGTAATCACGGTCAAAATCCTTCATGACTTTTTCATACGATTGTCCACAGTTTTCCGCAAGAATTTTAGCCCCAAGTTGCTTTGCTTTTAAAATTTGAACGGCCATAATTTCGAGATCAGCACTGGTTCCCTGGCCTCCGCCACTCGGCTGGTGGATCATTACTTCACCGTGCGGATAAATATAACGCTTGCCTTTGGCGCCGCCACTCAATAAAATACTTCCCATACTCGCAGCCATTCCCATACAAACCGTGCTTACCGGAGATGAAATCATTTGCATGGTATCATATATCACCATTCCACTGGTGATGACGCCGCCCGGACTGTTGATATAGAAAGTGATTTCCTTTCCGGGCTCTGTTGCTTCCAGGTACAAAAGCCTGTTGGTGATTTCTTTTGCACTTTTGTCATGTACTTCTCCCCACAAAAACACTTTCCTCTGTTCAAGAAATTTTTTATCAAACATCATTCCACCCATCATTTTTTCGATCGGATTTTCAGGAACAGGCGCTTCAGGCTCTTCTTCTTCCGCTCTTAAAGACATTAAATTAATTTTATCAAAATTCATATTTTCTATTTTTAAGTAAAACCTATTTTTTTTGTTTTCTTGAATTGGTGATTAATACTTCGTCAATTAATCCATATTCTTTTGCTTCATCAGCCGTCATCCAGTAATCGCGGTTGCTGTCAGTAGCAATTTTTTCTACGCTTTGCCCGGTATGGTTGCTTAGAATATCATAAAGTTCCTGCTTTATTTTCCTTACTTCATTTACCGTAATCTCTACATCTGATGCCTGGCCCATGGCACCGGCACTCGGCTGATGCATCATAATACGCGAATGTTTTAGCGCGCTCCTTTTTCCCGGTGCACCGGCTGCCATCAAAACGGCTGACATACTTGCCGCCATGCCGGTACAAATAGTAGCGATATCAGGATTTACGAATTGCATGGTATCGTATAATCCCAATCCTGCATAAACTCCACCACCAGGAGAATTAATATAAAGTTGTACGTCTCTGGTACGATCGGTACTTTCCAAAAATAACAACTGAGCGGTAATAATATTAGCCACCTCGTCATTTACCGGGTAGCCAAGAAAGATAATGCGGTCCATCATCAAACGGCTGTAAACGTCCATTACAGCTACATTCATAGGTCTTTCTTCGATAATGTTTGGGGTAAGATTGGTTACATTATGTTTGATATATCCATCCAGCGTATTACTGCTAATGCCTCGGTGTTTGACGGCATATTTTTCAAATTCTTTTCCTGTATTCATACATTAAATTTAGTGTAAAAACATTTTACAAGCGGTGAAGTTCCAAATATTATGCTAACAAAAAAAATAAGACAGAAGGGCAGGGATATCTACAATCAGTTAAATTTTGCTGAGAAGTTTTGCTTATCCAAGGAGTGGTCATAAAATGTTTTGCGTTGGAAAACAATTTTTTTTAAGCAAAATCTAAAAAAAATGTTAAATTACGTTTGCAAATAATTCTCTGAAAATGAAAAGCTTCATTCCCATAGCCGCAAGCATCATGATGATTGCAGGCTGCCAACAAAAAGAAAAAATTTCGAAGGAAATCCCCGGAACATACCTGATGGTTTCCCAGGATGTAAAACAAGGAACAAAGACGAATACCTATAAAAACCTTAAGCAATTAAAAATTTATACTCCTACTCATTTCATGTACACGCAATTAAATCCGGCAGACAGCATTGCTGCGTTCGGAGTGGGAAGTTATGAAACCAATGGGGATACCTTAACAGAGCATGTCTTTTACAGCATCTTTGACACGGCAATTAGCAACGAATCCATAATTTATAAGCTGTTAATAAAAATCACACCAGAGGGTTACACTCAGACCATTAAAGACATTCCTGTGCTAGGGAAAAATTCTACTCTCACAGAATATTATAACAAAATGAAAGATACAGCAACTTCTCCCTTTGATGGTGTCTGGAAAGAACAACTGGCTTATTTATTAAAAGGCAAGGATACCGTATGGAACAAGCGGGTGCAATACAAATCTTTTTATGATAGTTACTTTATGTTTGGCAGCAGTGCAAAAGACAGCACGGGCAAAATAAGTACCAACATGGGTTATGGCAATTTCAAAAAAATAAACGACCGGCAGTTCACAGAAATGGAAATGAATTCCACTTATCCTACTCTGGCTGGCCATTCTTTTGTCATTGATTATGAAATGCCGGATAAAGACCATTATAAACAAACGCTCCACAATGCGGATAGTACTATCAGTATTGAGGTTTATGACCGCGTTAAATAAAAATTCTGAAAAAAGTTCACCGGAATCTTTTTAATGATGATGGTGGTGCTCCTCCTGCATTTTCAGAAATTCCTCTGATGAAATTTCTTTTTCTTCCGGAGTTACCTGGGTTTCCAGCCAGTTGAACAATTTTTCTGTTATCAATCTTCTGTAGGAAGCATCTACCTGCTTTTCATCTTTCATCATGCGGTCAATATAGCTTTCGAGCCAGCTGGCGTCTTCACCAAGATTCATTTGGCCAAAATAACCCGTGATCTCTTTTTTCATGTTGTTTCTTAGTTCTTCTTCAGAAACCTCGAGTTGATTATCGCTAATGATTTTATCGGTGATAAGTGTCCATCTGAGCTGGCTTTCAAATTTTGGGTATTCTGCCTCAACCTCTTCCAGCGTCTTTTGCTTTTCTGTTCCCGTTTGGAGCCAGTGCTTTAAAAAGGAAACCGGGAATTCCATTGGCGTTTCCACTAAAATATGGTATAGCTGATCCTGGAGTTGATTGTGACCAGCGGCATCCCATTGTTTCTGAATTTCTTCTTCCACAGTTTTCCTGAAATCTTCTTCTGTTTTCAAATCTTTCCCGGGAAATACCTGGTTAAAAAATTCTTCATTCAGTGCTTTCTTTTCCACCAAGCCAATTTTGGTGATGGTCATTTTAAAATATTTATCCAAAGAAGAAGGGTCGTCTTTATCCAAACCTAAATCAGATAAAATCCATTCTCTTTCTTTTTCAGGAAAAGCATCTTTTAACTGAAGAACCAGAGAATCGTTTACTTTTTTATCCTGCAATTTTTGCTGGTAATCCTCAGAAAAATATTTTAATAAAATAGAGTCATCTTTGGATATCCCACCTTCAACTACATTTCCTTCCGCGTCGCTTTCTTCAAACAATACGTTCAATACATTTTCAGGAGAAGAAACTGTTTCCACGTCTTTCAGGTCGCCGTTTTTGGTAACCAATTTTTCCACCTCTTCATTTACCATTTCAGGAGTAGTTTTTACCTTGTAAAAAGTGGTTTTAGCGGTAGAAAGCGCATCTAAAGTAACTGGTGGTTTCAGTCCTATTTCAAAAGGAAACTCATAATCCGACGGTTGATTCATATCCAGTTTACGCAAATCACTTTCCATGGGCAAAGGCTGCGCAAAAATTTCTGGTTTTTCAGTTACCAGATAATTCTTCAGTTCTTTCTCCACGGATTTAATTACTTCATCATAAAAAATTGAAGCACCGTACATCTTTTTCACCATTCCGGCAGGCACCATTCCTTTTCTAAATCCGGGGATATTTGCCTTTTTGCTGTAATCTTTTATTGCTTTTTCAAATGAAGGAAGATAATCTTCTTTGGAAACTTTTACCGTCAATTTATCGTGGAGATTACCAATATTTTCTTTAGTTACACTTGCCATTACTTAAATTTTAAAAACCGTTTCAGGAACGGTTTATTGTTTTCTTTTTTATCAGAAAACTATTGAAGAAAGTGCGCATGGAGGGACTCGAACCCCCACACCTTGCGGCATCAGATCCTAAGTCTGACGTGTCTACCAATTTCACCACATGCGCTTTTGGGGCGGCAAAAGTAGTTTATTTTTTGATAAAATGAAAAGTTAGGTTGAGTTAAACAAAAAATAGTTTCTTAGATTCGGTTAAGTTATGCTTAGGAGGTTCTTTTATCTGCTATAGCAAAATTTGAAAAGAGATTTTAAATATTCAAAAATCCCAGCTAAATACTAAATAGTTTCACCCTTATTCAATTTACTATGATGCCTGCTATACAGGAAATAAATAACCAGCCCCAGGACCAGCCAAATCAGGAAGCGCATCCAGTTAGTATATCCCAATTCTGTCATTAAATAAAAGCAACTGCCGAGGCCAAGAACTGGTATCAATGAAAGCTTTTTTATAAAAGAGGCAAATGTCAATCCGATAGAAAGAATGACAAACAAAAAGAAGGGCAATTTATCTTTAAATACTTCCCACCCTTCGCTGAAATCAAATAATCCTAAAAAGTTTTTCCAGAAGATAACAACCCCAACAATAAATAAAACAGGAACGATAAATTGAGAACTGATATAGGGTATTTTAAACTTTAGCTCTGCTTCTCCTGCTTCTCTTTTTGGTAATAAAAGTACACCACCGCATACGAGTACAAATGCGAATAAAGTACCGATGCTTGTCAGATCCGTAACCTCTGTAAGATTTAAAAATAATGCCGGGATTGCTACAAAAAGTCCCGTAACAATTGTTGCAAATGAAGGTGTTTTATATTTCGGATGAATCCTGCTGAAAGCCTTTGGCAACAATCCGTCGCGGCTCATACTCATCCAGATTCTTGGCTGGCCCATTTGAAAAACAAGCAGTACACTGGCAGTTGCAATTACTGCGCTAAAAGAAATAATATAACTTATTTTATCAAGTCCTACTCTTTTAAAAACAAAAGCCAAAGGATCGCCAACCTGTAATTCTTTGTAAGAAACCATGCCGGTCAAAACCAGTGCAATTAAAATATAAAGAACCGTACAAATTACCAATGAATAAATCATCCCGCGGGGCAAATCCCTTTGAGGGTTTTTACATTCTTCTGCTGTCGTAGAGATTGCATCGAAACCAATATAGGCAAAAAAAACAGCCGACACGCCTTTCATCATTCCGCCGAAACCATTTGGCAAAAAAGGGCTCCAGTTTTCGGGAGCCACGAAAAAAACTCCTACAGCAATCACTGCAATCAAAATAACAATCTTAAAACCCACCATCAGATTGGTAGCTCTGCGCGTTTCTTTTATTCCGGTATAAACAAGCCAGGTAATGAAAAACACAATTGCCAAAGCAGGGATATCGGCGATGAGTTTAAAATTTCCAACATGTGGCGCATGGAGCCATGCATTATAACCTGATTGTATGTTTTGCGACAGATTTGCAAGTGAGCCGCCCTTCGCTAATTCTTCCGTTGCTTCTTTAAATCCGCGTGATGCGCTTAAATAATCGGTCGTTAAATATGAAGGAACATAAATGTGCAATCCCTCAAGAAGATTTACGAAATACTGGCTCCATGAAATGGCCACTGCAATATTTCCAATCGCATATTCCATTAATAAATCCCACCCGATAATCCAGGCAATCAATTCGCCAAAAGAGGCATAAGCATACGTGTAAGCGCTGCCACTTACAGGAATCCTGGAAGCAAATTCTGCATAACAAAGCGCCGAAAATCCACAACAAACAGCGGTTAGAATAAATAAAAGCGAAACTCCTGGTCCACCCTGGAAAGAAGCGTTTCCAATGGTTGAAAATATACCAGCACCCACTACAGCGGCGATTCCCATTGCCGTCAGGTCACGAACCGTCAACACCTTTTTCAACCCCGAAGCAGAATGGGTCGCATCAGACAATCCTGATCTGGCGTCATCTAAAATAGCGGTAATACTTTTTTTACGAAAAAGAGGATGAGGCATATTTGGGAAACTTTAAACTAAAAATATAAAATATTTGTAAAAGGATTTTTCAAGGGCGGGAAGATAAAGAGACAAAAGTGAAAAATGAGAATACGTTTAGAAATTTTTTTTATGACACTTCCGACGTGATAATATAATGATGAAATAAAAACTGGTTCTTTAATAAAATTCCCAGTAAACCAGCAAATAACCTTAATTTGTCTTTTAACTTCTTTTAACAAAAGGCATTATTGTTGCAGCAACGCGTGAACCTTTTAAGCCTCTAATGAATATGAGCAGCGTCATATTTAATAATGAGGTGCATTACATTTTAAGAATTAAATAGAATGGAAATTTGCCGAGCAATTTTAAGAATACCCAAAGAAATAAAATAAAAAACATAAACCTAAAACCATGATACAAATTTCAAAAAAAGAGCCGCGTCTAAAAAGGGCAATTCTTCCGGCACTCCTTCTTCTGTCTTTCACTTTTCTTATGTTTTCCTGCAAAACGAATCCGGGAAATAACGCAGATGAAAGTAAGATTGACACCGCGCTAACCGGAACCGTTACAGCAGAGTTAACCACTGCTCCAAATGTGCCAAAACCATTGACTTATACTTCACCAAAAAAAGTGATGGTAACACTGGAAACCATTGAAAAAGTGATGCCGATCTCGGATAGTTCTGAATATACTTTCTGGACATTTGGCGGACACGTACCCGGAAATTTTATCAGGGTAAGACAAGGTGACCTTGTGGATTTTACTTTAAAAAACGCTCCTGACAGCAAAATGTCGCACAGCATTGATCTTCATGCCGTAATCGGACCAGGCGGCGGTGCTGATGCTACTGCAACTGCTCCGGGACAATCAACACATTTCCAATTTCGCGCGTTGCACCCTGGCTTATATGTGTATCATTGCGCCACAGGACCTGTTCCTCTGCATATTGCCAATGGAATGTATGGTTTGATATTGGTAGAGCCACAAGGAGGTTTACCAAAAGTGGACAGAGAATATTATTTAATGCAAGGCGATTTTTATACCAAAGGAAAATACAATGCTCCCGGATTACAGGATTTTGATGAAACTAAAGCGCTTGCAGAAAATCCGGATTATGTATTGTTCAATGGAAAAGTTCGCTCTACAACCGGACCAAATGCTCTTCAGGCCAAGGTAGGAGAAACCGTCAGATTATTTGTTGGAAATGGTGGGCCTAACCTGGTTTCTTCTTTCCATCCGATTGGACAAATTTTTACAAAAGTGTATATGGAAGGCGGTACTGAAGTAAACCATGATGTACAAACTACGCTTATTCCCGCTGGTGGCGCTGCTATTGTCGAAATGAAAATGCAGGTTCCTGAAGTAATTAATTTAGTTGACCACTCCATTTTCCGTGCATTTAATAAAGGCGCTATTGCACAAATAAAAGTAACCGGTGCTGAAAATCCTTCAGTGTATCAGAAACTGAAACCTTAAATTCCGCTTTTTATAAAATGAAATATTTTCTGATCATCCTTATGATAACCACTTTCTTTTGTGCAGGAAGCGCGCAAAAGAAAGTGGTTATTTCCGGTGATAAAATGGTAACAGTTCCATCAGGAAAATATCAGCCTTTTTTTATCACTCCAAACAACAAACCCATTCCGGTACCAGCTTTTAAAATGGATGAAACAGCCGTTACGAATGCCGAGTTTTTGGAATTTGTGAAAGCCAATCCGGAATGGAGAAGGTCAAAGGTGAACCGGCTTTTTGCAGATACAAATTATTTAAAGCATTGGCAAAGTGATCTTTCCATTGGCGAAAGAAATAAAAAAAACTACAATTCACCGGTGGTAAATGTTTCATGGTTTGCTGCAGAAGCTTATTGCAAATGGAAAAATAAAAAGCTGCCGACGATTGCCCAGTGGGAAATAGCGTCGAAAGCAGCTCCAAAGAATTTCAAATATAAATCACTTACCGAGTTTATTTTGGACTGGTACACAAAGCCGAATCCGAAAGTGCTTCCAAATGTAAAATCCACTTATCAAAATGAATACGGTTTGTATGATATGAACGGATTGATCTGGGAATGGACTTTCAATTTTAATAGCTTTATCGGTTCAAGAGATTCGCGCGGAAATGATGAAGATGAATTAAAAAATTTTTGTGCAGGTGGCGCTTTAAACGTGGCCGATAAATCTGATTATGCCGCTTTTTTACGCTTCAGTTATCGCGGAAGTTTGAAAGGGAATTATTGTATTGCCAATTTGGGTTTTCGTTGTGTAAAAAATTAAAACTAAAGAAAATGAAAATCTTCATTTATTGTTTGTTTGCTGTAATCTTTTTTAGTTGCGCTGACGTGAGTAACAATTCTGCTTTTACAGGTGAAGCGCCCAAACACAATGTTGCTCCTGTCGGTACCATTTCCTCTGCAAGTATTTACCAGGTTACCGATACATTTCAAACACAAAATGATCAAAAGGTTACCCTTGCTTCATTTGAAGGAAAACCAACGGTTGTGGGAATGATCTTTACGCATTGTACTTATGCTTGTCCAAGATTAACAGCAGATATAAAAAATATTGAAGAACAATTAAAATCAGCGAAGGGAAAAGTAAACTATTTGCTGGTGAGTTTCGATTCTCAAAGAGATTTGCCAGAACAATTAAAAAAATTTGCCAATGCAAATCAATTGGATAACAACTTCACGCTCTTGCATGGCGATGAAAATACTGTCAGAACGCTTTCTGTATTATTAAATGTTCAATTCGAAAAAGATGCCGAAGGAAACTTTTCGCACAGCAATATTATTTCTGTTTTGGATAAAAAAGGAGCTTTGGTTTATCAGAAAGAAGGTTTAGATGCAGATCCGACAGATATTATCAGCTCCATAAAACAACAGTTGTAGAAAGAAAAAATTAACGGAAACAACAATTCTGATTATTTCTTCGCTTGTTGTCCACCCATCACGCTTCACTAGCTTTTTTCAAAAAATAAATCCGATAATCAAACAGCCCAATACAATAAAAGGTGCAGGAATTTTTGTAAAAGTGAGTAAATAAAAGGTGCCGATTATTACGACAATATTTACAAAACTCACTGTATCCAATTCGGTAATGGAAATATCTTTTACCAAGTAAAGAAAAGATGCCCACATGATGCCGACAACGACTGCGTTGATACCTTCCAAAGAACGATAGACCACTACATATTTTTTCAAAATTTGCCAAACGGGAAAAAAGAATAAAACCAACAAAGCGCTTGGCAAAAAAATACCGATGCAACCAATAAGGCATCCTAAAACCTGCCAGCCAGGCCCGTAGTCTCTCAGGACCATTCCACCTACGTAAGAAGTAACGGAAAATACCGGTCCGGGAATGGCGCGCACAATTCCCCAACCAGTCAGATATTCTTCTTTTGTAAGATAATTGGATTTTGTACGGGTTACATATTGCTCATACATCATTGGCATAAGCACATCGCCGCCGCCGAAAACCAGGCTTCCATAACGATAAACATTTTCTGTAAGATTGTATGCTCTTTTGTGTTCCCAGTTTTGTTTACGCGCCGTTTCACTCAAAAATCCAACGATCACAAAAATCAGGATGAACAACCAGATGTTTGTCCATTTAATATGCCGCGGTTTAATATTATCTTTTTCAGGATAACGCCGGTTGCTAAAATTGGTAACTACACCACCAAGAACAATCAGAACCGGAAACACCCACGGCGTTTTGAAAAAAAGATATGTGCCAATAGCAGCTACAACCATCACAACAAACGTGATATTATTTTTAATGGAAGCCTTATACATTTTGAAGGCTGCAAAGGCGATGAAACCTACAGCCATCGGTTGTATGTAGGTAAACAGGTTTAGATTAACATGATAGGTTTTAACATAATAAAACAGAAAGGAAAAAATTCCCATCAGGATGCTTGCAGGAAAAATCCAGATAAGAAGCGTGAGCACGGCAAGTGGTACGCCGCCGCGTTTGTAACCGATAAGTGTAATTGTCTGAGTGGAAGAAGCGCCAGGCAATAACTGGCAAAATGCAACATACTCCATCAATTCTTCTTTGGTAACATCTCTCCTTCTTTCAACAAAAGTCTTTATCATCATCCCGAGATGACCTTGAGGACCACCAAATGCGGAAATGGTATAATAAAAAACAGCTTTTAAAAAAGGAATATGCCTGAGCAGTACCATTAAAAAATATTTGTTTTATTAATTAGCCATCAGCTAATCAGCTAATTAATTATTTCTTTAATCCGATTTCTCTTAGACGCTCATCAAGATATTCTCCTGCGGTAATGTTTTCAAAAACTTTCGGATGATTTTCATCCACGCAATTGGCAAGGGCTGATAAATCCATTGCAGATTTCGGATGAAGAAAAAACGGAATCGAAAACCTGGAAGTATGCCATAATTCCCGAGGTGGATTTACAACTCTATGAGTCGTGCTTTTTAGTTTATTATTTGTGAGACGTTGTAGCATATCACCTACATTTACTACGATTTGTTCCGGCAAAGAAGTAACGGGAATCCATTCATTTTGCTTGGTAAGAATTTCCAGTCCTCCCGCAGAAGCACCAACTAACAAAGTAATTAAATTGATGTCCTCATGTTGCTCCGCGCGAATGGCGCTTTTCGGCTCAACAGTTATTGGCGGATAATGAATGGCTCTCAAAATTGAATTGCCTTCTTCGACCTTATCATCAAAAAAATGCTCGTCGAGGCCAAGATAAAGCGCGATGGCCTGCAACAAAGATTTTCCCGATTTTTCAAAAGCACGATAAGCTTTGTAAAGTGTATCATTGAAACCTGAAACCTCTGCTACGCTTACGTTATCCGGGTATTCCGGTTTTAATGGATGGTTCCACGGAATCGTTTGCCCGTATTGAAAAAATTCTTTCAAATCGGGTGCGTCGCTGCCTTTTGCATGTTCTTTTCCAAAAGAAGTGTAGCCTCTTTGCCCTGCAAGTTCCGGAATTTCATAGCCTCTTTTTTTTTCAGAAGGAAGCGAAAAGAATTCCTGCACGTATTGATATAAATCGGCAATTAGTCCATCAGGAATACCATGATTTTTCACCGCCACAAAACCTACTTCCTCATAAGCTTTCCCAAGTTTCTGCACAAAAGATTCTTTTAGTTTTGGATCTCCGCCGGTGAAATCAGAGAGGTCCACTACTGGTATGGTCATTGCGTTAAGATTTTAAATTTTAAAATAGCGAATGTAGCTTAGCACATGTCAATTTACAAACAAAATTTTTTATCTAAAGGTATTATTTTAATTCTCCTGTTTTTTTCTTCTGTGCTTATGATTTCTTGCTCCCACAAAATTTCCGGGCAGAGTATAAATTATCAATTTGAAGACAAAACGGCCGTTCCGGATTATAGCAACCCGGATTATTGGGCGGCATCTCCATTTAAATATGATCCGTCGGATAATGTACCGCGAGGTTTAAAAGACCGTCAAAAAGATTCTCTTGCTGATGTATTTTTTATTTATCCAACGTCTTATACCAACAGGCAAAAGCCCGATGGATGGAATGCAGACATCAACGATGCTACAATAAATGAAAAAACAGACGACGGCTCTATCCTTTACCAGGCAAGCGTTTTCAACCGGTATTGCCGTGTTTTTGCTCCACGATATCGGCAGGCGAATCTCAATGCATTTTATACCAAATATAAAGATTCTGCGGAAGCAGCTTTGGATTGGGCTTATGAAGATGTGAAAAATGCCTTTGACTATTATTTAGAAAACTACAACCACGGCCGACCGATCATTATTGCATCGCACAGCCAGGGAACATGGCATGCAGGAAGATTATTAAAAGAATTTTTTGAAGGAAAACCTTTGGAAAAACAATTGGTTTGCGCTTATATCATCGGGCTTCCTGTTTTTACAAATTACTTTTCCGAATTAAAACCTTGTACTGATTCCACTGCCACCGGTTGTTTTGTAAGCTGGCGAACTTTTCAACGCGGTTATGTAGCTCCTTATATTCAAAAAGAAACTTTGAAAGCGTATGTAATAAATCCTTTAACCTGGACGATGGACACTACTTTTGCACCGGCATCTTTAAACAAAGGCGGCGTACTTCGTAATTTTAATAAAGTCATTCCAGGGCTTGTGAATGCGCAAATTCATGGAAATGTGTTATGGGTAAATAAGCCTAAATTTTTGGGAAGTATTTTTATTAAAACAAAAAACTTTCACATCGCCGATTACAATCTCTTTTATGAAAATATCAGGGAGAATGCGGGAACAAGAATCAAGGCATTTTTGGCGAAATCTGACTCGGAATAAAAACCGATATCTGTTCATTTCAGCAAACAAACAAATAATCCGAGTTTGTCTTTTATAATCACAATTCTATCACCTGGTGCAAAATATTCTGATCCTTTGTGGGCAATAAAGAATATCCCATCAGATACTGATCTACTTTTCTAGCGCATTCCCTTCCTTCTGAAATGGCCCAAACGACCAATGATTGTCCACGACGCATATCGCCGGCAGAAAATATTTTCGCAATATTAGTATGGAATTCTTTTTCAGTCGCTTTTACGTTTCCTCTTTCATCCAGTTCGATGTCGAGTTGATTTAATAACCCTTCATGTTGAGGATGCAAAAAACCCATCGCGAGAAATGCGCGTTCACATGGAATTTCAGATTCACTTCCGGCCACTTCTACAAATTTAGCCGGTTTATTTTCCTCAGTAAATTTCCATTGAAGATCTACGATTTTCAACGCTTTCAGATTTCCATTTTCGTCACCGATAAATTCTTTTGTAGCAATCGCCCAATGGCGGTTTGCACCTTCTTCATGCGAACTTGTTGTCTTTAAAATCATTGGATATGTAGGCCACGGCATAAAAGGCGTACGGCTTTTCGGCGGCATCGGCATCAATTCGAATTGTGTAACGGAGGCCGCTTTTTGCCTATTAGAAGTACCGACGCAATCACTGCCCGTATCGCCTCCACCAATAACCACCACATTTTTCCCGGTTGCCAATATCTCTTCATTTTCTACTTCTTTATTAGAAACTCTTTTGTTTTGTTGTTTTAAAAAATCCATTGCAAAATGAATTCCTTTCAGTTCTCTTCCCGGAATATTCAAATCTCTCGGAATGGTAGAACCGCCAGCTAAAATAATAGCATGATACTCTCTTAAAAGATCGTTGATGCTGACATTCACGCCTACATTCGCATTGCAACGTATTTCAACGCCTTCTTCTTTCATTATATTAATTCTTCTTTCTACCACCCATTTTTCCAATTTAAAATCCGGAATTCCATAACGCAATAATCCTCCGGGCTCGTCATCTCTTTCAAATATGGTAACCGAATGTCCCGCTGAGTTCAACTGAGTAGCAGCCGCCATTCCTGCTGGACCGGAGCCAATGATTGCGATTTTTTTTCCGGTTCTCACATTTGGAATTTTTGGCTGAACGAAGCCACTTTCAAATGCGATTTCAATGATGTGCTTTTCTATTTCTTCAATCGTGATCGCCGGTTGATTGATGCCTAAAACACAAGCGGATTCACAGGGTGCCGGACAAATTCGACCGGTAAATTCAGGAAAATTATTAGTAGAAGAAAGTATTTCATAAGCTTCCTGCCAACTTTTGCGATATACGGCATCATTAAATTCGGGAATTAAATTGCCAACAGGGCAACCTTCATGGCAAAAAGGAGTGCCGCAATCCATGCACCGTGCCGATTGCTGATTCAGCTTTTCGTCGGTATATCTTTGAACGAATTCTTTATAATCGTTGATCCTTTCCTGCACGGGACGTTTGTGCGGAAGTTCTCTTGTAAATTCTAAAAAGCCGGTTATTTTTCCCATCTCAATAATTTAAAAATCAAATAATTTTTAGTATTCAATTTACTTTCACTGATTCTTTGACTGCTGAAGCCTGCAATACTTTTTTATAATCCTGCGGAAATACTTTTACAAAATTCTTCAACTGGTTGTCAAAATCATTCAAAATGAATTTTGCAACAGTGCTGCCAGTTAATTCAAATTGCTTTTGAATCATTTCCTGGAGGAATTTTTCATCACTTTCATTCACCTGATCAAGGTCAACCATTTCTCTATTGCAAAGGATGTCAAAGTTGTGATTTACATCGTAAACATAAGCGATTCCGCCGCTCATTCCGGCAGCAAAGTTTCTTCCTGTTTCTCCAAGAATAATGGCACGGCCACCGGTCATATATTCACAACCATGATCACCAACCCCTTCTACGACTACACTTGCTCCGGAGTTCCGGACACAAAAACGTTCGCCGGCTTTTCCTCTGACAAATGCCTCTCCTGAAGTAGCACCATAAAATGCTACGTTCCCGATAATGATATTTTCTTCGGGAACAAAACCAGCATCTTTCGAGGGATATACAATGATTTTTGCACCACTTAATCCCTTTCCAAAATAATCATTTGCATCACCTTCCAGTTCCATGGTTACGCCTTTTGCATTAAACGCCGCAAAACTTTGCCCCGCGGTTCCGGTAAATTTGAAGTGAATCGTATCATCAGGTAGGCCGTGTTTTTTATATTTTTTTGAAATTTCGTTTGATAAAAGTGTCCCGGTAGTTCTGTCGGTATTGATAATATTAAATGAAGCGGTAACTTTTTCCTGCTTGTCCAAAGCCGGTTGAGCAACTTTTAATAATTCATTATCCAGAATTTCATCCAAACCATGATCCTGCTTTTCAGAATTAAACAAGCCGACAGATTTAGCAGCAGGTTCTTTATATAGAATCGGCGACAGATCCAGTTTATTGAATTTCCAGTGATTGATATTTTCTCTTTTCTCCAAAAATTCTGCCTGGCCAACCATTTCATTAATAGTTCTGAAACCAAGGTCAGCCATGATCTCACGTAGTTCCTGTGTTAAAAATTTGAACAGATTTACCACATGATCCGCATCTCCGGTAAATCTTTTTCTCAATTCCGGATCCTGAGTCGCAACACCAACCGGGCAAGTGTTCAGATGGCATTTCCGCATCATGATACAACCTTCCACGATCAATGCGGCTGTTGCCACGCCCCATTCTTCGGCGCCAAGTAAAGTCGCAATCGCAATATCTCTCCCGGTTTTTAATTGTCCATCAGTTTGTACAACAACCCGACTGCGCAATTTATTTTTTACCAAAGTCTGATGAGTTTCTGCAAGACCGAGTTCCCAAGGCAATCCGGCATGTTTTATCGAGCTCATTGGAGAAGCACCGGTGCCGCCATCGTGGCCGGAAATCAACACCACGTCAGCTTTTGCCTTTGTAACTCCGGCTGCGATCGTTCCAACACCTGCCTTGGAAACTAATTTTACATTAATCCTTGCATTCCTGTTGGCATTTTTCAGATCAAAAATTAATTGTGCCAAATCTTCAATAGAATAAATATCATGATGCGGCGGTGGAGAAATTAATCCAACTCCTGGAGTTGCATGACGCACTCTTCCTATCCAGTCATCCACTTTAAATCCTGGTAGTTGGCCGCCCTCACCTGGTTTTGCACCTTGCGCCATTTTTATCTGAAGTTCATCTGCTTCGGTCAAATACCAGCTGGTTACACCAAATCTTGCAGAGGCAACTTGCTTAATGGCACTTCGCATTGAATCGCCGTTTGCCATTTTTTCATACCGGATTTCATCTTCTCCACCTTCACCCGTATTACTTTTTCCCCCCAGCCGGTTCATCGCAATGGCAAGCGTAGTATGCGCTTCCCAGGATATAGAACCAAACGACATTGCACCTGTGGCAAATCTTTTATAAATGTTTTCTGCTGGTTCCACCTCATCTATCGGAATGGAAGGCCGGATTTTTTTAAACTGAAATAAACTTCTTAATGTAGCTGCTTTTTCACTTTGGTCATTTACCGCTTTAGTATATTTTTTAAATATTTTATAATCATTCATTCTTGTTGCATGTTGCAGCAAGTGAATGGTTGTCGGGTTAAATAAATGAAATTCACCTTTGCGACGCCATTTATAAATACCACCAACAGTAAGGCGATCAAAAGGAACGTCTTTTTTGCTGAAAGAAAATGCATGTTTTACCAAAGTTTCCTTTGCAATTTCATCCAGCCCCATACCTTCAATTCTTGAAGTGGCGCCCGTAAAATATTTGTCAATTACTGATTGGTTAATCCCAAGTATTTCAAAGATTTGCGCACCCTGGTAAGATTGGAACGTTGAAATTCCCATCTTTGAAAACACCTTCAGCAAACCAAGATTTATTGCCTTTTTGTAATTTTTCTTCAATGCATTTGAGTCTAATTCAGTTCCCAGTTTTCCCTGGATTCTTAGATCGCGTATAGTAGAAAGAGCTAAATATGGATTGATTGCCGTTGCACCAAAACCGATGAGGCAGGCGAAATGATGCACTTCCCAAACATCGCCGGCCTCGATAATTAATCCTACCTGGTTACGCAAACCTTTTTTAATCAAATGATGATGCACAGCGGAACAAGCAAGTAAAGAAGGAATCGCAGCGTGTTCTGAATCAATTGCCCTGTCGGATAAGATCAAAACTTCAAAACCGTCCTGCACTGCTTCTGCGGCATGGCGGCACAAACGCTCGATTCCTTTCTGTAGAGACCCTGGTTTTCCATCTGCAAGAAAATAAGTTTGCAAAGTATGGGCCTGGAAAATCCCTGTATCAATACTTCTGATTTTTTCTAATTCTGTATTGGAAAGAACCGGATGTTTCAATGCAACAGTATGACAGGACAATGGATCTTCTTCCAAAAGATTTCCATTATTGCCTACAAAAGTTGCCAGCGACATCACTAATTTTTCCCGGATGGGATCGATTGGCGGATTGGTAACCTGCGCAAAAAGCTGCTTGAAATAACTGCTTAAATGTTGTGGCTCATCGCTCAGAACAGCGAGTGGCACATCACTTCCCATGGAACCTATCGGTTCCTTCCCGGTGAGCGCCATTGGCGAAATTAAAAGCTCCAGATCTTCTGTAGAATAGCCAAATGCTTTTTGATATTTAAAGATCTGGTCGTGTTCCAGGTGCGTAAACATCACGCGTGGAGCAGGCAATTCTTCCAGTCTTATTTTATATTTATTCAGCCATTCCGCGTATGGCTTTTGCGAACAAATTGTTTCTTTGATCTCATCATCACTGATGATTCTTCCTTCCTCAAGATCCACCACAAACATTTTTCCCGGCTGCAATCTTCCTTTTTCTTTGATCAGTTTTGCATCCACAGGAAGAACACCTGTTTCGGAAGCCATGATGACACGATCGTCTGTTGTAATGCAGTAGCGTGAAGGACGCAAACCATTTCTGTCTAATGTAGCGCCGATAATTTTTCCATCAGTAAAGGAAATTGACGCAGGACCATCCCATGGCTCCATAAAGGAAGCATGAAATTCATAAAATGCTTTTTTTACCGGATCCATTTGTTCATTATCGTCCCACGCTTCCGGAATCAACATCATCATTACATGAGGCAACGAGCGGCCGCATAAATGCAACAACTCAATCACATTATCCAGGCACGCGGAATCAGACTGGCTACCATCAACGATTGGCAAAACCATTTCCATTTCTTCTTTTGTAAAAAATTGCGAAATGAAATTCTTTTCGCTCGTGCGAAGCCAATTAAGGTTTCCCTGCAACGTGTTGATTTCACCGTTATGCGCAATATACCTGAAAGGTTGTGCCAGTTTCCATGAAGGAAAAGTGTTTGTGGCAAAACGGGAATGAATCAAACCAAAAGCAGAAACAATTTTTTTATTGCTTAAATCGGGAAAATAGCCACGAAGTTGCTTGCTGGTAAGCTGGCCCTTATAAATAGTAGTTTTATAAGATAATGATGCTACATAAAAACCAATTGCATCTTTTTTTACCGTGTTATTGATGGTTTTGCTGGCATAATTTCTTAATACAAATAATTTTCTTTCAAACTCATCGGGATTATTGATATGATCTGGACAGGCGATAAAAACCTGCTCCATTTCAGGCTCAACAGATAAAGCGGAACGGCCAATATCTTCAGTGTTTACCGGCACCCTGCGGTAGCCCATTATTTCCATTCCCAGCGTTTCTGCACAGCGATTAAAAATATCGCGGCATTCTTCTCTTAAACGAATTTCTTTTGGGAAAAATAAAACACCTACGCCATACTTTCCATAAGAAGGCAAATGAATTCCCAGTTTTAAACATTCGTCAAAGAAAAATTCATGCGGAGTTTGAATTAAAATTCCCGCGCCATCACCTGTATTCGCTTCACAGCCACAAGCGCCACGATGCTCCATATTCTCCAAAATGGTGAGCGCATCAGACACGATGCGATGACTTTTATTACTTTTAATATTTGCTACAAAACCAATACCGCATGAGTCGTGTTCAAACTGCGGCGAGTATAATCCTTTGTTTTCCATAATTATCCTTTAAATGATCATCTTCGTATTGCCTTATAGACATTCAATACTGATCCATTACATTTTTTTACAAGGCAATGCTGTTGAAAATAAATTTAAAAAGCCGGTGAAATAAATTAAATATATCTTGATTCTACAATTTACAAGTGGTTACGTCATTCATGAAACATAATACGGTAAAGGATTTGAGAAAAAATGTATTACAGTTTCCAAATTTCTGTAAAAAATCAAATTTTAGATTTAATTTAAATAAAAAGGCAAATTTTGAATATTTATGGGCCTTCAAAATCGCATAAAAACCTGCTTCTATAAACTTAAGGATAAAATGATAAACTACGAAATACAGTTATTTAATTTATTTGCTGTTAAACCAATTTGTTCTGCGTACAGAACAAATTTAAATCGAAAGTTGCAAGAAACAAAGAAGTAATGATGGTTCTTGTTTTTTACTTCAAACAGTTTTTCATGTTTTTTTATACCGACAAACGTTCCTTCAGTCTAAAAAATGTTTAAGAAAGAATTAAATTAATAATTAAAATGAAGCTGAAAAACTTTTGGGACATGATATTCTTTCGAATATATTCCTTTATCATTTGCCTGTGTCTTTTTTTAAACAAAGACATGAGCAGTTTCTTGTATTTAAAAAAATTAAATAATTTAAAATTGGTGTAAGTATTTTTTCTCCTATTTTTGTGACGGTGTTTTTCATAGGTTAGCAACGGCCAGCCCTTTTTAGGGCAGGCCTTTTTTATCTGTTTATAATACAATTATGGTTCAAAACAATTTTTTTAAAAGTTGCACGTATAATCAATATTCGATTCATTAATTCATGTCAAAGATTTATTTTTGCCTATGCTTCTCTGGATAAATATTATCAGAAAACCCAGCTAACGCTGCATTTATTTTTGCTGTTTATCTTATCGTTTTATTTCTATCTGCCGTTGGTTCAAGGAAAAAACCGCGATTAAAAAAAACGAAAAGCTTCAAAATAAAAATTACAAGTAAATGCAGACGATTATTGAGCCATTCAAAATAAAATCGGTAGAACCGATTCATTTCACAACAAAAGAAGAAAGAATTGAGATTTTAAAACAGGCCTGTTACAATCCATTTTTGATTCATGCAGATGACGTGTTGATTGATTTACTTACAGACAGCGGCACAAGTGCGATGAGTAGCGCGCAGTGGGCAGGCATTATGATTGGCGATGAATCGTATGCCGGAAGCAATAGTTTTTTTCGCTTTGAAAAAACGATACAGGATTTGACAGGGATGCCGATTGTGATTCCTACGCACCAGGGACGTGCAGCGGAGAAAATATTATTTTCTGTTATCGGGGGAAAAGGAAAATTTGTAGTAAGCAATACTTTGTTTGACACGACCCGCGCAAACATTGAATTTTCAGGCGCAGAAGGAATTGATCTGCTGGGCGAAGAAGGAAAAAGGCCATCTGTTCCGGCGCCTTTTAAAGGCAATATGGACACCGGTGCTTTTGAAAATTTTATTAAAGAAAAAGGGGCAGAAAAGATTTCCCTTTGCATGATTACGATTACCAATAATTCGGGTGGCGGCCAACCGGTAAGTATGCAAAATATAAAAGCAGTAAAATCGATTTGCGAAAAAAATAAAATCCCTTTATTCATTGACGCCTGTCGTTTTGCAGAAAATTGTTATTTTATAAAGAAACGTGAAAAAGAATATGCAAACACTTCTATTCCTGAAATTGCACGTGAATTATTTTCTTATGCAGACGGTTGTACCATGAGTGCCAAGAAGGATGCTTTTGCAAACATTGGTGGTTTCATCGCCTTGCGAAATGAAGAGCTGGCGATCGAATGCAGGAATTTATTGATTATTACAGAGGGATTCACCACTTATGGTGGACTAGCCGGAAGAGACCTGGAAGCAATTTCAATCGGATTAAAAGAAGTGATGGAAGAAAGTTATTTGCAATACCGGATACGAAGTATTGAATATCTGACAGAGAAATTATTAGCGGCAAATGTTCCGGTAATGCAACCTGCCGGTGGGCATGCGGTATATCTGGATGCTAAAGCAATGCTCCCCCACATCCCTTTAGATCAATATCCGGGACAAGCGCTGGTAGCGGCTTTGTATGTTGAAGGAGGTGTAAGAGGTGTAGAAATTGGTTCGTTGATGTTTGGAAAATATGATGAAAACGGCAAGTTAATTCCGGCAGTAATGGAACTGGTAAGACTTGCAATTCCGCGCAGGGTTTATACACAAAGCCATATAGATTACGTGGCTGAAGTGATTATTGAAGTGTATAAAAACCGTGACCAAATAAAAGGATTAAAGATAGAATATGAAGCACCTGCATTGAGGCATTTCACGGTAAGAATGAAAGAAATTGAATAATTATTACTTTTAAAAAAGTTGACTGGATGAGAAAAATTGTATTGAGATCTTCAGCGGCCTTTATGCTGCTATTCGGGCTAAGCACCATGTTTGTATCCGTTTCCTTTATGCTGAATTTATTTGAAATAAGAAAACCTGAAGATCATTATGTCTTTTTTATTTTGTTTATAAGCTTTCTTTCTTCATTTTTTTATCTGTTTGCTGCTTATGGCTTTTTTAAAGAAGATAAAAGAACAACAATTGCGTTATTTATTGCTGCGAGTGTTTTGATCGTTGCCTTCATGGGATTGCTTGTTTACATTATTTTAGGTGGATCTTACGAAATAATAACCATTCGCTCACTGATTCTGCGCACTTTCATCACAATTGTGTTCACGGTCATTTCATGGAACTACCTTGTAAAGCACGAAATGGTTCTTGGGTAAATTGTTGCAATAAACAGTTGCAGCCACTTATAAAATAAGATTCTTCTACTTGCTTCTTGCTACTTTCCAGTTACAATTATCTTTGCTGTATGCCGATTGAAAGAATTGATGTCGACCATTTTTTAAACCTTTCGCTTAAAAATCCTGTACTGGATGTAAGAAGTCCATCTGAGTACATGCATGCACACATTCCTGGTGCTTTTTCTGTTCCCATTTTTACTGATGAACAACGAGCCATAATCGGTACAGCTTACGTTCAGCAAAGTAGGCAAACGGCAGTGGATTTTGGGTTAGATTATTTTTCTGAAAGGATGAAAATTATTCCATCAGAAGTTTTAAACATTTTGAATAGATTGAAAAAAGACAGTGATTCCGGCTGCAACACTCTGTTGGTTCATTGTTGGCGTGGCGGAATGCGTAGTGATGCTGTTGCATGGCTTCTGAATCTTTACGGCTATAAAATTTTGGTGCTCAAAGGAGGATATAAAGCGTTCAGAAGATGGTCGCTTTTACAATTTGAAAAAAAATATCCTTTAAAGGTTTTAGGTGGTTTTACAGGCTCCGGAAAGACAGCAGTTCTCAAAGAATTAAAGCGAAAAGGAAAAACGATTTTAGACCTCGAATGTATGGCAAATCACAAAGGTTCTGCATTTGGTGGGTTGGGAGAAAGTTGTCAACCGTCACATGAAATGTTTGAAAATATGCTGGCTCTCGAATTATGGAGAATAAAAAACCAGGTATTTAACGATGATGCAGCAACGAAAATAAATGATACCGAAATCTGGCTTGAAGATGAAAGTGTCCATATCGGAAGAGTCGGGATTCCAAAAATTTTCTGGCAGCAAATGCGTAGCAGTCCTTTATATTTTTTAGACATTCCTTTCGATGAAAGAGTAAAATATATTGTGAGCAATTATGGATCTTTTGATAAAGAAGAATTGATTAATTGCGTTTTAAGAATACAAAAAAGATTGGGCGGTTTGAATACAAAAAACGTCATTCGATTTTTTAGTGAAGAAAAATTTTCAGACGCATTCTCTATTTTATTAAAATATTATGATAAGATGTACGCAGAAAGTTTCCAAAACAGGGAAAACAAAGAAATCTTATTAAATAAAATTCATTGCAAAACCGTTGATATTAAAAATGCAGAATCGCTGATTGGTCAATAATATTTTATTTTTGAAATATCTATAAATCCCTTTTTAACCTTGTTTATAAAAAATGATAACAGGCCACAGATGCGAAGGCTAAAAATAACGATGCGATCGTTACAAAGGATGTGTATACTCATCATTTTGCTACTTCCCATTTCTTCTTTTTCGCAGGATATTTCAGGTGTTTGGGTGGGCAATATGTACAACGATACCACTCGTGAAAATATTCATTATGAATTGGCCATCAATCAATCGGACAGCAAAGTAGATGGATATTCACACACAACCTTCATGATCAATGGAGTAAAAAATATTGGAGTGAAGGAGGTGAAGATTAAAATGAAAAGTGGTCAGTTTTATGTTGTGGATGAAAAGTTTATTTATAACAATTATACCGAGCCTCCCGCAAAAGGAGTGAAGATGTTTTCAGATTTGATTTTGTCAGAAAATGACAGCGCGCAGGTATTGAGTGGAAGCTGGAAAACCAATGCTACCAGGCTTTACCGGCCTCTTACGGGAACGCTTTACCTGGAAAAGAAAAAGAAACTAAAACCGGAGGAAACCATAATTGTTGCCAAACTTATTCAATTGGGCCTATCCGACAACCTTTCCTTTTTATCAGCAGATGTAGCTTCAAATAACATTGCGAAAAATAATACTGCTGCCCCTGATAAGAATAGCAGCTCTGTTTCCACTCCTGCTGTAAATCAGGAAATAAATAAGCAGCAGGAAGGAAAGACAAAAGAAGAGACAGCGAATGAAGAAGTTGCCAAGGCACAGCAAATGCAAAAAGCTCAAGATGATTCTATAAAAGCAGAACAAGTAAAAACGGAAAAAGCTCAAGATGAATTGGCAAAATTGGAACAAATAAAAGTGCAAAAAGGAAAAGATGATTCTATAAAAGCAGAGCAAGTAAAAGCTCAAAAAGCTAAAGATGAATTGGCAAGACTGGAACAAATAAAAGCTCAAAAAGCCAAAGATGATTCTATAAAAGCAGAGCAAATAAAAGCTCAAAAAGCGAAAGAAGAATTCGCAAGACTGGAACAAATAAAAGTTCAAAAAGCAAAAGATGATTCTATAAAAGCAGAACAAATAAAAGTGCAAAAAGCAAAAGAAGAATTGGCAAGACTGGAACAAATAAAAGTTCAAAAAGCAAAAGTTGATTCTATAAAAGCAGAACAAATAAAAGTGCAAAAAGCAAAAGAAGAATTGGCAAAACTGGAACAAAGAAAAGTACAAAAAGCAAAAGTTGATTCTATAAAAGCAGAACAACTAAAAGCTCAAAAAGCTAAAGATGAAGTGGCAAGACTGGAACAAATAAAAGTGAAAAAAGCAAAAGATGATTCGATCAAGGCTGAATTAGTAAAAACCGAAAAAGCTAAGGAACAACTAGCGAAAGAGCAAGAACTTAAAGCGCAGAAGGCAAAAGAAGAAATAGCAAAAGCCCAACAAATGAAACCGCGAAGCTTGGTGCCGAAAGCTGCTGCTGACATTGAAAAGCGTAAAATTGAAACAATACGAACAGTCGAAATTTCGCAGGACAGCCTTGTATTTTCGCTGTATGATAACGGAACTGTAGATGGAGATACAGTAAGTGTGTTAATGAATGGAAAAGTAATATGGCCAAGGGTTGGTTTACTGGAAAGAGCAATTAATAAAACCATTTATCTTACACCCGAAATGGGAGATACCATTTCTATCGTTTTATATGCCGAAAATCTGGGAAGCATTCCACCAAACACAGGACTCCTGGTTATTCGCGAAGCGGGCAGAATCTATGAAATACGGTTTAGTGGTGATTTGAATAAAAATTCAGGGATAATACTTATACGAAAAAAGAAAGAATAATTGAAAAATTCAGAAAATAAAGAAAAGATAAAACTAACGCAATATTCGCGCGGAGCAGGATGCGGTTGCAAAATTTCTCCACAGGTTTTGGAAGAAATTCTGCATTCGCAAATTACTTTTCCTGAACAGAATTTGCTGGTCGGAAATAACAGTAATGATGATGCAGCAGTTTACGATCTTGGTGCCGGAAATGTATTAATATCTACTACAGATTTTTTTATGCCTATCGTAGATGACGCTTTTGACTTCGGACAAATTGCTTCAGCAAATGCCATCAGTGATATTTATGCAATGGGCGGAAAGCCAATACTGGCAATAGCTTTACTCGGGTGGCCTGTAGAAAAACTGCCGACGTCTCTTGCAAAAGAAGTAATGGAAGGAGCCAGAAAAATTTGTGCAAAAGCAGGAATCGCATTGGCTGGAGGCCATAGCATTGATTCGGCGGAGCCATTTTTCGGTTTATCGGTAAATGGTCTTGTAGCTACAAGTAATTTGAAAAAAAATAACACAGCGAATGAAGGCGATCTGATATTCTTAACAAAACCTCTGGGAGTTGGAATATTATCTACAGCGCAAAAAAGGAATGTTTTAAAAGAAGAAGATCTACAAGATTTGATTGATCAGCTTACTTCTTTAAATTCGGTCGGAGAAGCTTTGGGGAAAGTAAAAGGGGTTACTGCAATGACCGATGTTACCGGCTTTGGACTCGCAGGCCATTTGGCAGAAATGGCCGAAGGAAGTGATTTATCTGCGCAACTTTATTACTCAGGCTTATGCATACACGAAAATGTAAAAGAATATCTTGCCAAGAGAATTGTGCCGGACGCAACTTATAGAAACTGGAACAGCTACAGCAAAAAAATTAATTTTGAAAAAGGAGTAAATGTAATGGAGGCATTTTCTATTCTGCCTGATCCGCAAACAAACGGTGGATTATTGATTGCAGTAAAC
>JBQCFI010000361.1:0-19131 GCA_051959325.1 Ginsengibacter sp.
TCCAATAAATAAAAAAAGCAGTAATTAATCTGCTTTTTTTATTTATAACTGTTTACCCGGGTGGTGGAACTGGTAGACACGCAGGACTTAAAATCCTGTGGTCAGCAATGGCCGTGTGGGTTCAACTCCCATCCTGGGTACAAAAAGCCTTATAACTCTTGATTTATAGGGCTTTGTTGTTTTATTACTTTCCCTACTTGCAATTTTTTTACAAAGATAGAAAGACAATTCTTTGAGCTTTTTCCACCGGTATCTTGCCAATCATTTCAATCAAGGATAAATAATACATTGTTCTATTTGTTGTAAAAAAATCAGTCCCCAATAAGATAAATCCGGAGAAAAGAAGCCTGGCCCGGAATGACGGATTGATCGGGATCATTGCTATCATTGACTGTAGTCACTAATAAGAAAAAGAAATGAATGCATTTTTGAATAAAATACTATCTGAAGAAAGAAGAAAGATGCCTTCTTTTGAATACAGATAAATATTTTCTGGTTTACTCATTTAATTGTCATTATGGCTTCCATCATAACTATAACTTTTAATCCTGCAAATGATAAAAGCACCACGGTTTCCTGCTTAGTTCCTGAAAAAAAAATGAAATGTACGGCACCCGTTTTTGAGCCTGGCGGCGGCGGAATAAATGTAGCAAGAGCTATTAAAAAACTGGGCGGAGAAGCGATTGCTATTTACCTGGCAGGAGGCTATTCCGGTAAGTTTTTAACCCAGCTCCTCGAAAATGATGGAATTCCTTCAATTGTAATAGAAACGCAGCGCCATACCAGAGAGAATATGATTGTGCTGGATACATCTACCAACCTCCAATACCGTTTTGGAATGCCGGGTCCTGAAATCAATGAGACTGAATGGCGACAAGTTCTTTCAGAGATTGAAAAAATAAAAGAAGCGGAATTTATTGTAGCCAGTGGAAGTTTGCCGAAAGGTGTTCCCACTAATATTTTTGCGAGAATCGCCGACATTGCGAAAAGCAAAAAGGCAAAATTCGTCGTCGATACATCGGGCGAAGCATTGAAAGCTGCGGTAAATGAAGGAGTGTATTTATTAAAGCCAAACCTTGGCGAATTAAGTTACCTGGCAGGAAAAGATGAGCTTGCTCCAAATCAGATTCTTGATGCCGGCAGGGATTTGATTAATAAAGGCAGGTGCGAAGTAATCATAGTATCGATGGGAGCAGCCGGTGCAATGCTCATCACGAAAAATGAAACACACCAGGTTATTCCGCCGCCTGTAAAAAGAAAAAGTACGGTCGGCGCCGGAGACAGCATGGTAGCAGGAATTGTGTTGAGCTTATTTCAAAAGAAAGATTTGTTGACGGCAACGAAATACGGAGTGGCCTGTGGCACAGCAGCTACTGTTAATTCCGGAACGCAATTATGCAAACGGGAAGATGTGGAAAAATTACTTTTGGAAATCATTTCAAATAATTGCTGATGATCTCATCAAAAATAAAAGTCCACTTATTTGTTTGTTTACTGTAAAATGAATAATAGTAATGCTTGCATTACTTAAAGGCGATTCAAAAATCCTTTCTTTTTAACCTCGGTTTTCTTGATAAATGTCATTTTGAAAAATGATCCGAATCATTGTTAAGCAATTTTATGTTGGTGTAACTTTATGTTGAATGTTTAACTCATTTTTTATGAAGAATATATTAGTTCCAATTGATTTCTCTGAAACATCTTACAATGCGGCAAAATATGCTGTTTCATTGGCACAATCTTTTGATGCGAACATTATTTTAATCAATGTGGTTGCCTTGCCTGTAATGATCGATGATTCTGTTCTTGCTTCAGTCATGATCACGCAGGCAGAAATTATTGATAACAATAAAAAATTAATGAAAAATGTAGTTGAAGCGTTATCGAAAGATCATTCTTTAAAGGTAAAAGGATTCGTAACTGAAGGTCAGACTTTTGAGAGCATTCTGAACTTTGCAGAAGATCTTCATGCAGATCTTATCACAATGGGAATGAAAGGCAGGGGAAAAAGCAATTCGCCTTTTGGAAGCACTACCACAACGATGATGAGAGTGTCTCATTTGCCAGTGTTTGTGATCCCTGAAAATGTAGTTTTCAAACCCATAAATACGATCACATTTGCAAGTGATTTTGATGCCGACAAACCGATGGGCAACACCATTTTTTTCCAGGAATTAGTAGAAAAATACAACTCTTTTATTCAAATACTAAAAGTCCAAAAAAATGAATACGCAATGACTTCAGGAGATGTATCAGGAAAAATGGAAACTGATTTACTATTGAGTAAATTAAAGCATCGTTTTTTTGTCATTGAAAATAAAGATGTTGAGAGGGGCATTCATGAATTCCTGGCTTCAAACCCCACTGACATTCTTGTGATGGTTGCACATAAACATTCTCTTTTTAAAAGAATATTTGGTACCGTTCATACCAAAGAAATGAGTTATCAGACAAAAATTCCGCTATTGATTTTACAGGATGAATAAGAATTGTTTCTTGCTTAGATCATCTTAAAATCACGTTCAAATACTACTGATTAAGTTCACCTATTTGAATGACTATCGTCACTATTCTGTAATCTTCATGAGAATACTTTTGCTTTTTACAAAACCCCGCAATTGAAACACTTCAAAAAATAAGAGTATGGAACTCCAGGTTGACAGCAACACAAAATTTAAAGACTTGCAGAAAAAGTTCTCAAAGGCTTATCCTTTTTTGAAAATCGAATTCTATAAAAAGCCTCACGCTGAAAAAGAACTTTCAGAAAAAAAGGACATTATTCAGATTGATAAAACTATCAGCAACGAAGCGAAATTTTTTAAGCCTGCTACACTGAAAATTAATGAAGACAGAACTGTAGCCGAAATTGAAAAAGAATTCTTCAACAAATTTGGAATAGCCATGCAGGTTTCGCGCAAACAATCGAACAATGTTTGGATAGAAACTTCGCGAACTGATTACATGACTCTGAAAAGACAAAATGAAAAAGGCAGAGAAATGAGCCTGGTTTTACAGGATAATAAAGAATATGAGAACCAGGGACTGGACACAGAATAAGAATTTTAACCTTAATAACAATCAGATGAAAAAGATTTCAAAGCTCATTCTTATTGCTGCGGCGGGAATCTTAATAGAAGCATTATTGGATATTCTATTGCCGGCGGAAAAGAAATGAAAACTACAAAAAGGGTTCTATAAAAAGGCAGGTGGTTTTTACAAAGAATTAAGCAGAACTGTTAGGTTGATCAAATTGTAAATTTTATTTTATTCAAAATATCAGCGAATAAGGTGACACTAAAATTGGGAACGATGAAAAAATTTCTTGCAGTTTTTGATGGGTATAAAATGTCTGAAAGCACGTTGGCTTATTCGATACAACTGACGAAGTTGACGAATGCTCATTTAACAGGCGTTTTTCTGGATGAATTCATCTATCATACTTATAGTGTTTACGATGTGCTGACAACAGAAAAAGATGCGAAAGCAGTTTTAAAAGAACTGGATGAAAAAGACGAATTAAAAAGAGAACAATCGGTAATCAATTTTCAAAAAGCTTGTGTGGCTGCCGGCATTAATTTTTCAATTCACCGTGACAAGAACATCGCTATCCAGGAATTAAAATATGAAAGCATGTTTGCGGACCTTATCATCATTAATGAATACGAGACTTTTTCCAGATACAAACAAAAAGCACCAAGCCGGTTCATAAAGGATTTGTTAGGAGATGTGCAATGTCCGGTGTTGACAGTTCCGGAAAATTTTAAACCAATAGACAAAATTCTGTTGCTGTATGATGGAACGCCTGCTTCGATGCATGCAATCAAAATGTTCAGTTATGTTTTTAACGGTTTACAGGATTTGCCGGTAGAAATATTTACTGTGAAGGATCATTATATGGCAACGCTTCGTTTGCCGGGAAATAAACTGATGCGAGAATTTACAAAGCGACATTTTCCCAAGGCAACATTCACTGTTGAAAAAGGGATTCCGGAAGAACAGATAACCGGTTATCTGCGGAATCACCAGGAAAACGAACTGGTTGTTCTGGGGGCGTATCAGCGCAGTGAATTATCAAGATGGTTCAAAACGAGCATGGCAGATATTCTGATTAAAGAATCAGATACGCCTTTATTTATCGCGCACAATAAGTGATTAACTTTTTAAATGACAAAATAATGGTTGAATATTTTGAAATAAGCACTCCGAAATCAAAGGCACCTCCTGTGAACCGGGAGGTCTGGTCAATTGGTTTGGTTATACCGTTCCAACCCTGCATGCAGGACAAAAGAACTATTACTAAGATTTTCAATTATGCAATAGAACTGATTCAAACAAAACTGGAGGAAAATTCTGTTCTACTGGCTGAAAGTTTGTCCATTGCTCAATTAGAAAAAATTTTCCGTTCGCTCAATTACAATTCTCATTGTAAAAGCGTTGCCGTTATTCTTACGCCTGATACTGAAAAAGTAATTTACTTGAACTACTTCGCCGATTCCACAGTTGTTTTTAATCAACATTTTCCCTTGTTGGATCTTGCCGGAAATATGGAAACCAATCCTGAATTTCAATTATTGTTTTTAGAAAAACCCGAGATAATAGCATATCATTTTCTACGGGGAAAATTGAATAAAGTGTATTCAAACAAAAACAGATTTCAACGCGAAGTTTTTCCTGCAATCTCTGTCAGTTCAGTGGTAAATATCCTTAAGGCAGTAGATAAAGCGAATGACATCCCGGTTTTTATTGCAGGAGAAGAACATTTAATTGAAAGGTTCTACAATAACGCTCCTGCCAGAGAAATTATTTTCAATATTTCTTCGTTTACTGGCTTCCTTCATAAGAATACTCAACCAATGATATTAAGAATCAATGAACAATGGAAATACTGGCGGGCAAGGCTAATAAGAGGACAAGTTGAACTGGCAAAAAGAAGTAACACCTTTATCGCCGGAAGAGAAAAGGTATTGACCGCATTACAGCATTTGACAGATGGGATTTTATTCATTGACAAAAGCCTTACAGAACAAGTTAATAATTCTATTCTAAACAAATCAGCCGGAATTTTTTGCAAAGAATTACCCGATCTGTTAGAGGAATTTTTGATGAGAGGAAACCGGGTAGAAATAACACAGCCGGGATTATTAGAAGAACACCGGGGAATTGTTTTGATAAAAAAGTTGCCGTATAATCTCTTTAAACCAAGTAAACCAACGCAGAAAGAATTCAGAGGTTGCATTTTTTAAAACAGTAATGATGAAACAAATACTTGTTCCTACGGATTTTTCACCAACGTCAGAAAGAGCCTTTCGTTTTGCAATCAACGTGGCTTTAAAAGTAAAATGTTCCATTACCCTGTATCATGTTTATATTCCGGAAGAAGTTGTTCTTAGTGAGGCTCACGAGAACAGAAAGGAGTACCAAAAGAAAATGGAAGAAAATGCAACGAAACGGCTGCAGCGTTTGAAAAAGAAAGTAATGCCTTCTGAATCACATGTAGAAGTTTCAATAGCAATAGGACATACATCAATTATCAGCAACATTTTGAGATTCGCGAAAGACAACCAGGTAGATTTGATTGTAATGGGTACACAGGGAGCAACAGGTTTGGAAAAAATTGTTGTTGGAAGTGTAGCGTCACAAATTATTGAAAAATCGAAAATACCTGTGATACTGATTCCTGAAAAATTTGAATTGAAAAATCCGGAAGAGATTGTTTTTGCAAGTGATTATCACCCGAAAGACAGGCAAGCTTTATCATTCACACTTGAAATAGCAGAAGCGTACAATGCTAATGTAACCGTTGTTCACCTGGACAATCAAACAACGACTGCTAAACAAAAAGATTTTTACACTTATGCGTTTGGATTACAGAGAACGTTTGCTGATTCGAAACTTAATTTTAAAGAAATAAAAACCGGGAATGTAAAAGATACGTTGCAAAATTTGGATAGTGAAATTCCTTTTGACATGCTGGTAATGGTTCGCCGCAAAAAAACTTTTTTAGAAAAAAAATTCTTAAAAAATTTTTCCAAAAACATGGCTTGTGTCACTACAAAATCTTTATTGATAGTACCTGCAGAAGAATAGTTCTCTTGAAACTAAAACACACACAATTTTAGATTGAATGAAAATCTCCGGGATATTTTCGTTTAGCCGGCGAGGTGTTTTCATACAATTTTTTTTGATGACAGCAGCAATTGCTTTTCTCATTTTGAAAGAATATTGTGGCACACCATTATTTCGCTTGATAACAATAAATCGTTTTTATTATGAACTGGCACATGTTAAGCATAGCGAAAGCTTATGAATTATTAGGAACCGGTTCGAAAGGCCTTTCTTCTGAAACTGCACAAGAAAAACTACTGTTAAACGGACCTAATGAATTACAGGAAGGAAAGAAAAAAAATGTCTTAAATATTCTGCTTGCCCAATTTAAGGAAGTCATGATTCTGATATTGTTAGCGGCAGCTGTTATATCCGGAATCATTGGAGAACTTACAGACACGATCGTCATTTTTCTCATTGTTATTTTAAATGCAATAATCGGCTTCATCCAGGAATACCGGGCAGAAAAAGCGATGCTTGCATTAAAGCAAATGGCTGTTTCAGAGGCGAAGGTTTTGCGTGATGGGATTATACATTGGATTACTTCAACTGAAGTGGTGCCAGGTGATATTGTGTTACTGGATGCTGGTAATGCAGTGCCGGCAGATATTCGCCTAACTGAATCTTTCAATCTTACAATGGATGAAGCAGCATTAACAGGTGAATCAAGTACAGAAGGGAAAATTACTGCTGCGATGGAAATTGACCATTTACCCCTTGGAGATAAAAAAAATATGGCTTTCAAAGGAACGTACGTTACCAATGGTCATGGCAGAGGTGTGGTGGTAGGAACGGGAATGGAAACTGAACTTGGCCGTATTGCCATAATGCTGCAGGAAGATAAAGCCGCTACTCCTTTGCAGCAAAGAATGGCGGCATTTGGCAAAAAGCTATCGGTACTGGTATTATTTTTATGTGTGGTTTTTTTCGTAGCCGGATGGTTGCGTGGCGAGGATGTTTTAAAAATGCTTCTCACCAGTATTTCATTAGCTGTTGCTGCTATCCCCGAAGCCCTGCCTGCCGTTATAACGATTTCACTTGCTTTAGCCGCTAAAAGAATGATCCGTTATAATTGCCTGATCAGAAAATTGCCAGCCGTAGAAACACTGGGGTCTGTGACATATATCTGTACCGATAAAACAGGTACGCTAACCAAAAATAAAATGCATGTGGAGCAAATTTTTGTAAACGGCCATTTGATTAAAAGAGAAGATATTTCCCTGATTAAACAAAAGAAAGATGTTTCCCTGCTTTTGCATGCATTCGCCTTAAACAATGACGTTATTATTGATGGGGAAGTACTTAAAGGCGATTCAACTGAAATTGCTTTAATGGAAGTAGCGAGAGAGCAAAATATATTAACCGGTTCCTGGCCTCGGGTATCTGAAATCACATTTGATGCAGAGAGGAAACTGATGACGACATTTCACAGTTATCAAAATAAAATTATTTCATTTACCAAAGGCGCTCCGGATATTTTAATACAGAGATGCAATAATATTGATAAACAAACTGTACAACTACAAATAGAGGATATGGCATCCAAAGGCCTTCGTGTGCTTGGTTTTGCTTACCGCGCCTGGAATACTTTGCCCAAATCAACTGATGTTAATTCTAACGAAAGTGATTTGCAATTTTTAGGCTTGGCGGCGATGATTGATCCACCGAGAGAAGAAGTATTTGCTGCTGTCGCACAGTGTAAAAGAGCCGGAATTGTACCAGTAATGATTACCGGCGACCATCCGCTTACAGCCAAAGCGATTGCAGAGCGCACCGGCATTGTGGGCAGTGAAAATGATCTTATAGTTACAGGGCAGGAGTTAGCAGCTTTAAGCTATCAATCTTTTTTGTCTAAGGTAGAATATATTAAAGTGTATGCAAGAGTATCACCCGAACAAAAATTGCAGATTGTAAAAAGTTTGCAGGAGAAGGGCCAGTTTATTGCGATGACTGGCGATGGTGTCAATGATGCTCCTTCTTTAAAACGCGCGGATATTGGGATTGCAATGGGAATCACTGGGACAGATGTTTCAAAAGAAGCCGCTCAAATGATTTTGCTCGACGATAATTTTTCAACTATCGTAAAAGCGATCAGGGAAGGAAGAAGAGTTTATGATAACATTTTAAAATTCATCAAATACCTGATGACCACCAATTCCGGGGAATTGTGGACTTTGTTATTAGGTCCGCTGATTGGACTTCCGATTGCTTTATTACCGATTCATATTTTATGGATGAACCTTGTTACAGATGGATTACCCGCCATCGCATTATCATTTGAAAAAGAGGAAAAAAATATTATGAAAAGGCCACCACGACCGCCTCAGGAAAATGTATTTGCAAAAGGTATGGGCATGGACATTTTATGGGTTGGTTTACTGATAGCCGGAATTGCATTATCAACGCAAGCCTTTGCCATTAAAAATGGATTGCATTGGCAAACTATTGTATTTAATGTTTTGTGCTTAAGCCAGATGGCACATGTGATGGCTATTCGTTCTTCAACTCAATCGCTGTTTTCAATTGGTTTACTTTCAAATAAGCCACTATTGGGATCAGTATTGCTTACGTTGATATTACAGTTAGCGATTACTTACACACCAATTTTCCATTCCATTTTTAAAACACAATCTTTATCGCCGATTGAATTTTTAGGAGTGGGTGCTGTTTCCTCACTTGTATTTTTTGCTGTAGAAATTGAGAAAGCAATTTCCAGCAGACGAACAAATAACCGTTTTTTCTAAATAATCATGAGAATAAAAAACCATATAGCAGTAATTAAAAAACCAGGAGTTTCCGAATATCTGAAGGCGAAAGAAATGTTCAAATTCAAAATCAGTATTAAACGGTTGGTGGTAGATATTTTCCTTATTGGCTTTGGCGTATTTTCAGCGGGCTTTGGTTTAAAAAGTTTTCTATTGCCTAATAAATTTATTGATGGCGGCGCAACAGGCATCGCCTTATTAATCGCGGGGCTAACGAGTTTCAAACTTCCGTATTTATTGATTGTAATCAACATTCCTTTTGTTTTTCTTGGCTTTAAAGTAATCAGTAAACAGTTTGCGATAAAAACGGCTCTTGCTATTGCCGGGCTCGCCTTATGCACAGCAATAGTTCCTTACCCGGAAGTAACTCATGATAAATTACTGGTTGCCGTATTTGGAGGCTTTTTTTTAGGCGCTGGTGTTGGATTTGCTGTAAGAGGAGGAGCGGTCATTGATGGAACTGAAGTCCTCTCAATTTTCTTAAACAGGAAATTGAAGATTACAATAGGCGACATAATCTTGATTCTCAATATTCTCATCTTTTCTGTTGTTGCTTATTTGCTCTCGGTTGAAACTGCTTTATATTCCATTCTTACTTACCTGGCGGCTTCCAGAACCGTCAATTTTATTATCGAAGGAATTGAAGAATATACCGGCATCACGATTGTTTCTCACAAATCCGAAGAGATAAGGAAAATGATTATCCAACAACTTGGGCGGGGAGTAACAGTTTACCAGGGAAAGCGCGGCTTTGGAACGAAAGGTGATAATAAAGCCGGAATGGATATAATTTATACCGTTATTACCAGGTTGGAAGTAACGAAACTATCTACCGAAATTGAAAAAATTGATCCGGAGGCATTTGTAGTAACCAGCAGAGTAAAGGACACCAAAGGTGGAATGATCAAGAAAAGGCCTCTTAATGAAGGCAGGGATGGACGGAAAGCTTCTAAATAGGAGTTCGAAAAAGTTCGATAAGATCATCCGGCTTTGAAAACATTTCGCTTTATCTTCATTTTTCAGTAAGTTTTTCTTTTTTATCTTTCATCAGCATTACAGCCAGAACAATCATCCAAATCAAAAAAGCAGCGATATTAATGCGCTCCCAAACTCCTGCAAATGGAGTTGGTTGGTTTGTCTGAATAGCAGGCGCCTCTAATGCAGTTAAAACTCCGAATACAATCAACACAAGGAGAGTCACCATTGAAAAGCGGCCGAATGCTTTTCCGGATGCCTTTGCTGTCAGCCCGATTGCCAGGAGCATGAGAATTATGGTCGCTATTGTAAACGCAATATGAAGGTTATCAGTTAAAGTAGCTCCGCCTGCTGCCAGCACTTCACGCTGGTGCATCGGAGGCCAGAAAAAGCCAATTATTGTATAGAAAAATAAGAGGAAAGCCGCTACCCGAAGTAATCTGTTTCCGGCAGTAGATAGCCACATTCCCCATGTGAAAAAGATTAGTAACAAAGAATAAACCACCATTAATAATAGCCATAACGATCTTGTGGGAGTACCGATTGCCGATAATTCGCTTACTGTTTGAGACCACGGATTATAACCCTTGTATATAAAAACCGTAACTACGTTGGCGATAACATAAAGTAATGATCCTGCAATACCACAAGCCAACAAAAATTTTCTAATTGGGTCCTGCGCCACCGGCAATAAAGAAAGCGTCATCAATGCGCCGACGACTACCGGAAATCCCCACATAAAGTGCAACCAATGGGTTTCTTTCAGAATAGCTATTTCTACAAGAAACCAAATCAAAAATCCGCCCATCGCAAGTGAAGCCCATATCCAATCTGCACGAGTTCTACGAAGAACAGAAATTGAAGCGACAGCATTCAACACTCCCAGTCCAAAAAGAATGATTCCGGGGATCAAAAAATCAGCGAATACACCATGCAATATTTGAACTGGCATTGACATCATGCTTCCGTCAGGAAGCGCAATCAAGAGGGCACCTCCCACTAAACCCCCAACAGCTTCATAAGCCAGAACTATTAAAAGAATAGTTCGCTGCCATTGTAATTGTACGGATCTTGATGCAGACGTTTTAAATTTTCGTGCAGGCTTACTTTTTATTTCAGAAAATGTAATTGAAGTTTTCATAACAAAATGTTTTCAAACAAATTAGTTCTGTCTTTTAAGCAGCTGCTGGTGCAACGCCAGTTTTAAATCCGGATACTTACATTTTTAAAAATTCCAATATTTTGTAAATCAGTACGGCGGGCCAAAAAAGCGCTTTTATAAAACCAAGTACTCCCATCCAAAAAGTTGTGGCATGCGAAATGAAATAAATTGCTGCGCCAATAAAAGCGAGTCCATAGATTCCCCCGGATGCGCCTCCTACATTTCGGTTCTTTCTTTTTACCACTTCTTCATTTGTAAAATTGTTATTTGTGGTCATTTTAATTCTTTGAAAATGAGAAAATTCATCTTAATACCCAAAGCTATAATGGTTGGACTGACAACACAATGATTGATGTCAGAGCTTATATTGACTATCGTCCTTATCTACACAACGGCAACTTTCTATTTTTGTATTGGTTTTTCATATGATATTGGATTATGAAAGCAGAGCTGGATTTCTATCCGGCTCTTTGTTTTTTAGAGTCTGAAAATCAAAAGAATTTCAAATCGTAAAATTATAGTTGTCTATCAAGGGCAATAGTGTCGAAAAATAATTTCCAGGAAATTATTATTTATGTATTGTCGTTAAATTGTTCAAGGAGTAGATGGTGTTTGTTGAGCAATTTTTGAAATTCAAATTTGATTTCCCAGCTTCTTTATTATCACCACCTGCAAGATCAGGTATATTAAAGTTCCCCATACACCTAAAACGATCGAATAAACAGTGAAGAGCAGCCAGAGCGGCGTTTGAGTACGTGTAGACCATAGTGCTCTTTCAGCGAAGAAATTTTTTATTGGTTTAACCGGAGCTCCCCAATTCACTAATTTTTCCACTGCCAGGTTTCCATAATTTTCATTATCAACAACCTGCGCCACCAGTATAATATTTCCTTTCTGGTCTCCCGGAATCGAATCTCTTTTGAACTCCGCGCTTGAAACTCCTGTGGAATCAGACGTATAGGTTTCTTTATCGCCGACAGATAAATTTCCAAGTAATCTCTTTACAGAAAGTACCATATCAATATCTTTTACCGGTACCCAACCGCCTCCGCTTTTTTCTTTCAAAACAGCAGTTACCATCCTTGTCCCATCTTCGGAGGCGGTATCAATAGTGAGGATCGCTTTTTTTATGGTAATCTCCGCCGTTAACGGTTCCTTTCCTGTTGACGATTCCTCTGCAATGAATTTAAACTCATTCGTAGTATCCCAAGTGTTTTTAAAAGAAGCAGGAAAACCAATTCTAGCTTTTCCGGTAGAATCTGTGGTTACTTTCCCAAGCAAATTGTTTGGATCTGCTTCATTAAAGTAAATATTTACAGGAATATTTTTAACCACTTCAAACTTTCTGCCCAACTTTTTCCTGGTCGTTACTTCCAGGTATGGAACATGGTTAACAGGCAGGAAATAACTAATATTCAACTGGGTTTTAGCTACTGTCGAATCCTGCGCCTGAATTTTATCAATCCCATTGCTTGTTAAAAGCAAGAGGAGAATGCTTATTCTAAGAAACTTGTAAGCTTTCATATTGTTCAGTTGTTTCAATTTTTTGAGAAATGGTATGTTTATCTTCTAATGTTTTATAGATGGATATCACCGGAAAAAATCTTGTGAAAAATGTAATGATCAGCAAGACACCGGCCATGGATCCGATAGTGATGGCCCATTCTTCCCAACTGGGAAAGTAATGATTGTACTTTAGAGGAGAATTGTATTTTGGTAAAAAAGGATGCAAAAGTGTAGGCGTAACGATCAGGTATCTTTTAAACCATGCGGCTACAACCACCATGATGCCTGCAATAAACATGGGCAGCGGTTTTCTTCCTTTCTTAAAAATCATTATTAAAATTGGAACAATCATTCCTGTCAGAACTGCAAACCAAAACATGATTGAATAGTCACCATTAAAAAGGCCATTCAAATAATCCTTTTCTTCTTTTTTCATTTTAAAGGCGGGCACTAAAAATTCGTTTACATTGAAATATAAGTACAGTAAAGCAAGTAATACGGTGATTTTTCCCATTTTATCGAAATGATCATCTGTAATGTAACGCTCCAGTTTGTACACGCGCCGATAAACATACATGGCAACGACAACGGCTCCTGCGCCTACAAGAAAGGCACCAGAAACGAAGTAAGCGCCGAAATTACTGCTGTCCCATCCGGGCCGGTAAGTAGTTGCAAACAACCAGGAAGTAACGGTGTGTATGCAAAATGCTACAGGTACGATCGTAATACACAGAATAGTAATCGCTCTATCGCGTATTTTTTCCTGTGCGTAAGTTCCTTTCCAAAATGAAGCCAGCCATTGGTAGATTTTTGAAAAACGCTTTCCCAGCTTATCTTTCAAAGAAATCATCATCCTCACATCTGGTATCAGTGTGATGTAGAGCAAAAACAGACTAAGGAAAAAATAAGTGGTAATTACAATTACGTCCCAAAGGATCGGAGATTGTATGCGGCCATGACTAAATAAAAAATAAAGCCTTTCCGGACGGCCCATATCCACAATAATAATGAGTGCGGCAAATGTAATATTAGATACCGCTATGATTTCCGCTATTCGTGTAAGCGGAGTTCGCCAGGAAACACCTGCAAGACGAAAGATGGCAGTGATAAGGGAACCAACCAGGCTCACAGCAACGAAAAACACAAAGTTGGAAATATAAATTCCCCAGGAAACATAGTCGCCCATGTTTGTAACAATGAGTCCTTCTTTCAATTGTTTGATGTAAGCAAAAGCACCAACACAACAGATTGCAATTAATGTGGCGGTCCAGATTTTACCTCTTCGGCCAAATTTCTGAGGTAATAAATCATCTATGATTTGATCCTGGGATAGATTTTGTAAATGTTTCATTTTTTAAGATTTTTTTTCATTCAAATCATCTTTATCCAATCCTTCTTCAAATTTAAAATTCCTGTTTACCGGAGGCAGATAATACACACTTGGTCTTGTTCCCAGGTCTTCCATCAAACGATATCCTGCTTTATCTCTTATCAGATCGCTGAAACGAAAAGTTTCTGATCCGTTGGTAACAGAATCTTCATTCATATCTCCGAAGAAATAAACTCCATTCGGACATGCGGAAACACAATGCGGCAACATTCCCATCCTGGTCATATCCGGGCAGAAATCACATTTTCCGGGAGTTCCTTTTTTTTGAGGCAAACTGGTTTCAGGATTGTAAGGTTTGTCGGCAATATCTACCGGAAGATCCGGTTCTCCCCAATTAAAAACACGGGTTGAATAAGGACAGGCGGCCATACAAAAACGACAGCCGATACACCTGTCACTATCAATCAGTACAATTCCATCCTGGCGTTTAAAAGTGGCGTCAACCGGGCAAACCTTTACGCATGGCGGCTCATCACAATGCATGCACGTAGTAGGTTGCCAGTAAGGTGCCTCCTTTTCAGCATCCTGCATTGGATAAACTTTTATCCAGTTCAATCCATCCTGAACATGATGCGCATGATTACATGCCTGTTGACAGGCTTTTACATTTTTACAGCGGGACAAATCGATTACCATTACGAACTTTTTTCCCGGAATTCCCTTTCTGGCTTCTTCATTGCTAACAGCAGGCATCGCGGGCAATGGTTTAAGGAACGATTTATCTACCTCTATGATGTTACCATCTACTGATAGCAGTTTTACTTTTTCACCAGAGGGTTCAATACCTTCCGCATGAAATGGAGAATGGCTTTCATTGCAGGCGGCAGCCACAGTTGCGAGCAGGCCGGTAGCAATAAATTCTCTTCTTGATGTGTTTTGATTCATAATGATCGGTTTATTAATCAGGCTTTCTCTTTTTTGATCCAAGTTTGCAATTCCCTGTTGGTTATTTTTTTCTTCCTGTTTGGAATAATTGCGACATCCACTTCTACTAGTTTTCCGTCTGTAGTAAGCATCTTTACTGTTTCAGTTTTTTTCTTTTTCGATGGTTTCAGAAATCTGAATACCGTAACGGATGAAAGTGCTGTTACGCCCCAGGCCAGAAATTTTTTCCTTGATTGCAGTTTTTTAAAATCTTCCATAACGCTTGAGTTGAATTGCTTTGATAATTTGAATTGGTATAAAAAACAGTTGCTGGTTTTTATCAGAACTTATTTTTTTAAAGTGCGGATAAAATTGACCAGGTTCCATCTATCAGTTTCATCAGGCACTTTCTTTTTTGATGCAGGCATATCATCGCGTCCTTCTGATAAACGATAAAACATTTCCCCATCAGTCTGGGCCTGGAAGGAAGCCAAAGAAAAATCGCCGGGTTCAGTTTTTAGCTGAGCTGCTTTGGTACCGTCACCCAAACCCTTTGCTCCATGACATGATTTACAGAAAGTACCCCATAGTTCTTTTCCTGCTTTAATAGATTCAGCGCTGCTTGGTACCGGATTTTTTTTCGCTTTGGCTGCTGCCGGAACAGGCCATGGTTTTTGCTCTTGTGAAGTTTTGATGGTAAAACTTACCATTACCAGTCCAACGATAAGCACAATTCCTGCTGCTTTTGTTTTCATCTTTTTAGTTTTAAAGGTTATTAATTTGAAATTTGATTTATTGTAAGAACTTATGTTTTTAGAAATAATATTCTTAATTCTGATGCAAGGTATTTTGCTGTTATTTCCGCATGAATGACGATAGTCATTGTAGTAAGTGATACATGTCATTAGGGCAAAGAAGTCTAAATATTTTCCTTTTTTGCTTCAGAAAAAGTTACGATTAAGTGAAGAAGAAAGACAAAATGAAAGATCTGTAATCCAGAGTGGTAGAAGCTTTGAATGATTTATCGATTTTCTATCAATATGAAAAATACAAGTGAAGTTGTGTATCAATGTTCGGCATATCTACTAATGCCGGATCCTTTTTTCCATCAAACAAAAACAAACCGCATATATCGTTTTTGTCGTTCAGATCAATACATTTTCCTTCTTTATTTTCTTTCTCAAATAGCAGGTAGCGATGGGTGAAAGTTTCAATAATCTTTATTTGTGGCCAATCTTTTTTAATTACCTGCCGTGCGTTTTGCATTTGGTAATGGCAATTGTGAATAAGCAAATCAAAAACTTCTTTTTCATTTATGTTTTTTATCTTTTCCATTTGCACACTGTCCGGAACATAAAACACAGCAGAATTTCTTTTTATAATCAGCGTATCATTAAAGCTGGATCCTGGCTTCTTAATGAATTGCGGCTTTGTTATTTTACTTGTTGCTTGTGGTTGAATTTTTTCTTTATTTACTTGATTACATGAACCAACTAGCATCAAGAAGCCAATCGGCAATAGCAGTAAACAAAGGAATAAAACGAATTTCTTCTCACGGTAAAAAATATAATTCATCGATCTTGATTTTATCAAAAAATTTATTAGCTACAAAGTTGAATAAAAAAAGAAGCCTGAATTGAACTTCAATTGAGGCTTCTGTAATTCTTTAACCGGCTTTAATTAATAATTCCAGATTCTTGTGATATTAAAGCCAATTAAAAATTGCCCACCCTTCACTTTCGTACCATCAGCTTGTTTATACTCAAAAGGATTGTTCTTATTATAAAGACTATTCTGTTGAGGACTTAATAATGAATAATTGCCTGCAAACAACTGGAAGGTATGGCCGCTTGTATTAAACTCAAAGCCAAAAGCCAGGTTCGGATGAGGATTATCTGTAGAAAACTTGGTAAGTGGCTGATCGTAATCAACGATAACTGATGTTACTTCACTCAATACATATCGCGCACTTACTGATGCCGTAAAAACATCAAACTTTTGTTTTTTGTACACGTAAACGCTTGTATCTTTTTGAGCATAAAAACCTGGAACCGAATTCTGATGCGATAAACCAGCAGCTACCTGCACGGAAAATTTATCAGTAACTTTTCTTGCTACTATTAACTGGTTGAAAAAAGACCAGCGCTCCGATTGGTAAGTATAAAGAAAATGTTGAGGATCGGCTTTCGTTCCGTATGCCATATTTCCGTAGTAGGTAATGCTGACAGGATATACACCTTTTGTTTGTTTTAGCAGCGCGTACTTAGCGCTTCCGTCCAAAAGCATATTGCCATTATTTCTTGTTGCGCCGAAGCCTAATGATAGATTGTTAATCGGCGTATAGCTTAATCCAATGCGCATATTTGCCGAAGCATAAATTCCCCATAAATCTTTCGGCCCGTTTTCAACCGTTCCAAATCTGTGTTGAATGTCTGCTTCCAGTGTTCCTTTTATCGGAACCATCACTGTTTGGTCATCAATGATCCATACACTTCGAAATGTATTCTTTACCGGTTTTGGTTTTACGGGAAGGGGCACTTCCGTTTCTGTTGCAGCAGCAGTGCTGTCATTCTGGGCAAAAGAAGCGCTATTCAGCAGGAAGAACGAACCCATTAGAAAAAAGCAAAAAATTAGTTGCCTTTTTGATTTGTAAATAATGCCTTTCATTTTTTTTAAATTTTTAGGGTCAGTTAATTATTGGGAGCACCATTTCTTATCCAATCATATATTCTTTGCCGGTCGGCAGCATCCGGAATGTGCACCTGCATGTTGCCATTGATCATGATGTATAACTCACTTTGTTCGGGTTTTACCGTATTGACGTATCCACCCAAGAGCTGCTGATACGAAACATCGGGAGTCAAATACGGAGTTTGTCCTCCTTTAACATGGCAGCCCGACAAAGCGCAATTGGTTGTAAAAACAGGTTGAAGGTCGTTGCTAAAACTTACGAATTGAGGTGGCTTTGTGGTGGCAACTTTTGGAAGAATTACATCTTTGTAACAACTCGTGAGACCAACAGTTACAAACAAAAGCAGCGCGCCAAATATGAATAATCGTTTCATAAAAATTAATTTTTGTAGATTATTTATTATTGAAATTCATGTTGCACTGCACAGAAATAATATCAGATACTTCTGAAGTAGCGATACCAAAAGATCTTTTGTTGAACTGAAAATTCAATTGCAATCCAAATTGATCATAAGCAGAAGCTGTGCCCTCGCCCACAGTTGATCTTTTTATATAGGAGAGTGTACCATTAATAGTGGTATCATGCGGTGCTGCAAGCAAACCCTTCCAACTCATAACCATCGTAACAATATAACCGGGACTTTTTGGATCAAATTCAACTTTAGTTGTTCTGATAACAGCAACATTAGAATCCGTCAGGTTTTGTGTGCCGGAAATAATTTTCGGTGCACCAACGAAATTTAAGTAACATCCGCCGTCTCTTCCTGGTTCGCCCGTGTTCGAAGTGTTCATTTGAACATAACCATTAAAATAGCTTTTTGACGGATCATTTTCATAAAATGCCCATGAAGTATCCAGCACAGGTTGGCCTTTAGTAACATACAATTGCTTTGCTGAAGAAGGAATACTGTTTAATCCGAAGTCATTAAAACGTCCTGTAAGCAACGCGCCTGTTTGAAGATAATCACCTGACCACAATACACTGCAATGAACCTGATCCAATTTCCATTGCGCTGTATCGCCGATGGTTTCTGTTCCCGGAAGAAATATACCATTGCCAAGATGAATGGTAACAGTCCCTGTTGCCTGTTCGGGCATGATAAGATCTTTATGAGTGCAACTGGCTACATAGCCATAACCACTAATTAAGATGATGGCAATTAATAGTAGCGTTTTATTATCGACCATTTTCATAAAAAATTTTTTTTAAATAAACAATTAATTAACACCACAAAACTATTATTGACAGCATCACAATTTCACTGACTATAGTCAGCCATTTCAGTGACTCATATCATCGCAATAAGAAGCTTGAGAAATTTTGAAAATAGAAGTTGTATCCGTGTCAGTAACCGAAGAAAAAAACAGGTTTTTTATTTTGAGAGTAAAAACGCAGATCAATAACTCTTGCTTTTTTTATTTTGCCAAACGACAAAAGAAAATAAAAGCACAACAATAAAACTTCCGAGGTTTAATAGCAGACTCATGGTGTATATCTTCATGTCATTTTTTAAAATTTCATTGGATTGAGACGAGAAGATTTGCATGATGACATCTTTGACTAACAGGAAAAAAAACACAAGATTGTGGAGAAGGCTTAAGAATTGTTTTTTACCAATTGCGGGTATCCAAAATAATATTGAAAGCAGCGCCCAGGCTGTCAGGAATGGATT
>JBQCFI010000362.1:0-5375 GCA_051959325.1 Ginsengibacter sp.
GATAAAAAAATTAGAACGTGGACATTCTGTTATCTCATTGTGATGATAATACAAAAGATCATCTGCATTATGTGATTTAATAAAAGGCTGCAAATGGATGGCTATTAAATAATCGATCGTTTTTACGGAAGGCAATTGCCTTTGATGATTGAACGTAATTAATTTAATTCCTTTATTAAAAATTTCAGTATTAAAAGTAAAAGCAGATTGGGTGATCAGTAAGTTTGGTTTTGTAAGTGAATAACCATCTTCAGAATATCCACCGGTTAATGTGATGCGAATTCCTGAATCACTGATGTTATTTTTTTCGATTAATTGATGAATGAGTTGTTTTATTTGGGTACGATTTAAATACTGTCCCAACTGCATTTGCGATGCAGAATAAAAAAAACGGTCCAGGTGATCTTCTAAAAAGACCGGTTTATTGTTTATTGTTCTGAAAAAATCAAAAATCCCATAACCGCGCTGAATAGAAAGATCAGAAATTAGAATTGACGCTTTATTTTTTATAACAAGATCTGTGTTTATTATTGAATAAATTTCAGTCACTATTTTAAAGGGTTTTAAATGTTTGTTTGCTTTCGTTCCCGCTGCTTGTTTTTTCAAAAATAGCTTTATTTTAATGCCAGTCTGAAAGTAAATAACAGCAGATTTTATTTGCTGATTACGATTTGCGTTTATTTGTTTCTTTACTGAATCCCAATGGGATAATACTTACCCAGGAGAAATTTTCACTCTACTGCATTACATGTTGATAAAAAAATTAGCAAAATTTTCTCGCAATTTACTAAATTGCTTCCCAAAATCAGGACATGTTAAAACTCCTTCATACTGCCGACTGGCATCTCGGAAAACGATTGGAACAGTGCGAACGCACTGATGAGCATCAACATTTTCTCGATTGGCTGGTAGAAACACTTTCTGCCGAAAAAGTGGATGTGCTGATCGTGGCGGGGGATATTTTCGACTCGGGAAACCCTTCAAATACCGCACTGAAGCAATATTACAATTTCCTTTGGAAAGCATCCGGAACCTGCTGCAGAAATGTGATCATTATTGGCGGCAATCACGATTCTGTGGCAACTTTGGATGCTCCAAAAGAATTGCTTCGAATTTTTAATGTACATGTTATTGGTGGCGTGCCTGACGAATGCGAAGAGCAAATCATTACCATAAAAAATAAGGAAGAGAAGATTGAATTGGTAGTATGTGCCGTTCCGTTTTTGAGGGATAAAGATCTGCGTCGTTCGATAGCGGGAGAATCTGCTGCCGAGCAGGAAGGCAGGTTGAAACAAGGAATCAGCCATCATTATCATCAATTCAAAAAATATATTCAACGCTACAAACAAAATAAAATCCCTGTCATTGCAACCGGGCATTTATACACATCAGGTGGTGCTTCTTCCGATAGTGAGAATGAAATTTATGTTGGTAACCTCGGTCGCATCTCGGGCGACCAGTTTCCGGCAGAATTTGATTATGTAGCGCTTGGACATCTTCATCGTCCGCAATTGGTTAATAAAATGGATCACATCCGTTATTCCGGATCTCCCATTCCGCTCAGCTTTTCGGAAGCAGGAGATTGCAAAATGGTGCTATTGTTGGAATTTGAAAATGAGAAGTTATTAAGCATACAACAGATAATGATTCCACCATGCAGAAAATTACACCGGATAAAAGGGAATCTTGAATCGGTGAAAGCAAAGCTTGAATTAATTCAGGATGAGAAAATGAAGTTCCCACAATGGATAGAAATTCAACTGGAAACGGATGGTATCATACACGATCTGCATGACCAATTAAGTCATATAATAAGAAATAAAACTTTTATCGAGCAACTGTTTATCAGGCAAAATGCCGTTCGTAACCCAAAAAACTCCGATGAACAAACAGAAGAAATTCTGAATCTTAATGATTTGGATACACGATCGGTTTTTAGGAAAAAAATTGAATCTGTTTTTCCCGGAAAAGACATGTCTGAAATGCTTAAAACTTTTGATGAAGCAGTGGAGCTTTTTAGGAATAATGAATGATAGATGAAACATTAAAAAGTGACATTCAATTTCCAAGGATCAATTTTTAATTCAAGAATCAAGTAAAAGTTTCAAAATATCATTTACCAACCAGGAAGTAAGAAAGTGAAAATACTAAGCGTAAAATTCTTAAATCTCAATTCTTTAAAAGGTGAACATAGCATTCGTTTCGATGAACCACCTTTTACAGACAACGGCTTGTTTGCCATCACGGGTCCAACCGGGGCAGGAAAAACGACTATTCTCGACGCAATCACCGTGGCCCTTTATGGACGTGTACATCGTCATGATAAAAACGCAGATGAAAGCATGACGCGGTTTACTTCTGAAAGTTTTTCAGAAGTAGAATTTGAAGTAAAAGACAAAATTTATAAGGCCAGGTGGTCACAAAGAAGAAGCCGCGGAAAAGCAGATGGAAGCCTGCAGGCAGTGAAAATGGAACTGTGTGAAATGCCTGAGGGAAACATTCTTGCGAGCCAGAGAATATCGGAAGTGCAACAGAAGATTATTGAGATTTGCGGATTGGATTACAGCCAGTTTTTACGTTCGGTAATGCTTGCGCAGGGCGATTTTACACAATTTTTAAAATCAAACGATCGCGACAGAAGCGAGCTCCTCGAAAAAATTACTGACACGGGCATCTATTCAGAAATATCTTCCTACATCTATCAAAGAACGCAGTCTGAAGAAAAAAAATTAATGGAATTAAAGAACAGAATGAATGATGTTGAACTTTTATCAGAAGAAGCAAAGCATGAAATCCGATTAGCACTTAACGATTTAGAAAAAGAAGAAAATGAATTTAAAATCAACAAACAAAATGCGGAAAGGAACATAGAATGGATTAGGAAAATAAAAAGTCTTGAAGAAAAGAAAGTTGAGTTGCAAAATCAGTTGCAACAATTAAAAATAGTTGAAGAAGTGAACAGAAGTGAATTTGAAAGACTGGAACGACATCAAAAAGCAATTGTGCACAAGCCGGCATTGGCAGAGATTGCCATCTTGCAAAAGAAGCAGGAAGAATTTGAAAATGAAATTTCTATCCTCACGCAAAAATTACCGGAGTTGCAAAACGAGTTGCATCGGTTAAAACAGAATCACGAAAATTGCATAACGGCTCATAAAAAAGCAGACGAAGAGTTACTGTCTATAACACCGGTTTTAGAAGATGTAACTGCAAAAGATGCAGAACTGAAATCATTAAAAGAACAATTAAATAAATCAAAAGGCAAAGTTGGGGAAGCAACCGTTAATTTAGATAAAACAAAGGAACAATTGTTGGCGAAAAAACAACTGTTACAGAATTGTGCTGAGAAAATTGAAAAGATAAACAAATGGAAAAAAGAAAATGAAACAGATGAAACTCTTGAGAAAGATTTGCCTGAATTTCTTCAGCTGAAAAACTTGCTGATTGAATGTGAAAAAGCTGTAACCGTTCTGAATAAAGAGTTGCAGGAAAATAACGACAACTCAGAAACTCTAAAAAAGAAACTTCACCTTCTTCACCGTGAACAAGAAAAACTGGAAAAGACTGAAAGCAGCAAACAAACAAATAAGCAAGAATTTCATTTGGAAAAAGAAAGAGAACTGGAGGGGAAATCATTAGAAGAACTGGAAGTATATCCAACAAATTTGCCGGTTACAATTGGCTTATTAAAAGAACAAAAAAGGTTAGCGGAAGAATATCAAAAACACAGCCAGAGGAGCCAGCTTATTGAAGATGAACTATTAGAAACGGAAAAAAATATTTCGGAAGGAACGAAGGAAATTGAAAATTTATCAAAAGAAAAAATAGCTGCTGAAAATCATTTGCGTGATCTGCAATCGTTGGTAGAATTGCAAATACGAATTCAAAAATATAATGCAGACAGGGAGCAATTAAAACCGGACGAACCTTGCCCGCTCTGCGGCTCATTAGATCATCCTTATCATCTGGATAAGAATTATAAAATTACAGATGCAGAGCTAAACCGAAGCAAACAGGAAAAGAAAGTTGCAGAATCAATAAGCGCCTGGAATGACAAAAACAATGCTATTTATAAATCAGAAAATACAAAAGATCTACTACAAAAAGAAGCAAAACAAATTGCAACGAAACTTAAGGAAGTAAAAGATTATTTTGATGATAATGCCAAAGATATAGCTGAAACAATGGCTATTACTGAATTTGATGTTATTCAGAGTACTTTACGTCAATACCAGGAAAATTTTGTATTGATTCAAAATAAAATTTCAAAAGTAAAAGCGCTCCAAAAGCAAGTTGCTGAAATTGAAGAATTTCTCAACAGGAATAAACAGGAACAACTACAGAATAACAGCGCCATTTCTCTAACAGAAGCAGAATTAAATTCATTAAAAACTTCTAAAGAAAAACTGTTAAAGACAATGGATGAAATATCCGAAAAAGGAAATCAGTATATTGAAAAAGTAACCGTTTTTCTTTCCAAATATGGCAGAACTTTTGAAAAAGAAAACCTTGAAAAAACAGGATCCGAACTAATAAAGAGATCAGAGCTTTTTCAAAGATGCTTGAAGGAAGAACAGAAGGAAAACGTTGCACATGCGGCATTACAGCAGGATTACCAGAATTGTATCGAAAAGGAAAAAGAAGCCTTTGAAAATGAAAAACAGTTGAAAGAAAATTTTGAAAAAGAGCAATTTGCCTATGATAAAAAAGTAAATGAACGCGTGGACGTATTTGGAGATAAAGATCCATCAGCAGAGCGTGGCCGCATGAATGCGCTTATTGCTCAACTAAAACAGAGGCAAGAAAAAGCTGCTGAAATTTTAAAATCAAAAGAAGAACTGGTAAAGGAACTTGAGGTGAAATTGTATGAAAATCAAAAATCACTTCAAAAAAATATCGATGAACATAAAATGTTTTCTGAGACTTTAATTTTTAAATTAAAAGCTTCAGGCATTGATTCTATTGAAGAATTAAGAACCCATATCTTGCCCGATGCAGAAGCAAAGGACATAGAAAATCTGAAACAAAAAATTGAATCTGATATTAAAACCGCTTCAAAGATTTTAGCAAATACTATAGAAGAATGTGACGAAGAAGCCGGCAAGAAAATTACTGAAGAAAACGAAAACGAATTGATTCTTTTTTCTAATCAACTTGAGCAAAAAATGCGTGAATTAAACCAAACGATTGGTGAACAAAAAAGGATATTGAAAAATGATTCAGATGCTGCATCCAAGTATGTTTCAATCGCTGCTGAAATGGAAAAACAACAAAAAGAATTCAACCGCTGGAATCAATTATGCACTTTAATTGGCTCTGCTGATGGGAAAAAATTTAGTCGCTTCGCACAAGGGCTTACCTTGGCAAGACTTACA
>JBQCFI010000363.1:0-4778 GCA_051959325.1 Ginsengibacter sp.
TTCTTTGGCAACTCTACAAACTTCTTGCCTGTGGGAGCGGTAATATTTACTACCGTTTCATAAGCATCAGCATTTTCATAGCTCCAATATTCGATCGGATAAACTCTTTTATCGGAAGAAAAATTATCCAACGTAGCTACCAGGTCAGGATACACTACTTTGAATGTAAATAAACTACCAATTTCCGCAATCTCATTTTGTACTTTATAATGATAAGTATATTCTACTGAATCGTTCAGTTTATTCAGTTCTTTAAAACTTATTTTATCTAAACGCATATTGTTTTTGTAAGAACCGGCAACAGATTTTTGCATATCCTCCAATTGTTTTTCATTGTCCAGATTTTCATAATCTTCTCTAATGGGGGATGAAAACGCACCATACTTTATCGTTTTCACATCAATACTGAGATCATCATTATCCGGCGTTATATCTATCACTCTTTTGATAACATCTTTCGTTTTGTTTACTGGTTTTAATTGAATAAGTTGTGCATTTTCATTTGAAGATTTTATCGGAATTTCCAATGCCAACGCACCATTCAAGGTGTTTGGCAAGCTTGTGAAAGGAAGATAATTATCGGTTAATTCAATATAATAGCTTTTATTATCCAACACCGCTTTTGCTATACAGTGATTGAATTCAATCGAGGGCAATAAAATATCTTTTTGTCCATTATCTCTCGTATCCACCAACACCATCTGCGCTTTTATTCCGGCCATTCGAGCCAGCATCACAAATAAATTAGAAAGGTCTTTACAATCGCCCAGCCTTGTGTTGAGCGTAGCAGAAGCTCTTTGAGGAACATATGCGCTTTGTCTGAAAGAAACCGAACTGTACCGGATATTTGATTCAATATATTCATAAATTATTTTTGCTTTCTCGAATTGCGTCATTTTCTTATTCTCGTCCGGAAATAATTTTTTATACAAAGCAGATATTTCAAAATCTACTTCTGATTTATTGTAACAAACATCACTGTACCAGTTCGCAATTTCTTTCCAGGAAGAAACAGTAGAAAGATGCAGAACTGTGCCTACATCTGCTGTCAAAGGCATTAATGGTTCGTCTTTCAAAGGCTCCGGCTTTGCAATTACCCAACTATATTCATTGAAGTCTTCTACGTTCGTTTTAACCGGTTGAACATTTGAATTTGAAAAGAGATAATTTATTTTTTGCCCGGCAGGCACCAATAAATTGTAATTGGTTACAGCAGAATAAATTTGGCCGCCAAAATAATATCTGTCCCAAAAATCTTTTGCAAAACGCCCATAAGTATAGTTTTGCAAACGGTATTTAAATACAATGACATCACCTGCCTGCAAGTTGGTAAATACGATTTGGTTGTCATTCCTTTCACCTTCTATTTTCGATTGATTTTTCTTGATGATCTCTGCTTTTTCAATGAGCAGGGTTTGGGAATTATTATAGCCAATGTTTGACTCCTTAAATCTGTCAACTCCTTTGTCGTTCGTGATTTTGACAACGATACTCACATATTCTTCGTTAGCGCCGTCCGGGTAAATTACCACATCTTTTTGGTCAAGAATATAGTAATATCCATAATCAGTATTTTTGGCTTCTTCCGGTTTATCTTCTTTTATTAGCTTATCAATATCCACTGCAGGAAATAATTTATAAATATCCGGTTTGTTATTTAGCTTCCTTATTTTACTGATAATATCATACTGATTCGGATCAAACTTGAGCGATTGATTGTAGGCATCTAATGCTCCTGCAACATCCTTTTTTTCATTTTTAATATCTCCCAATTCCTCCCAGTAGTTTTCATTATATGGCGATAATGCTAATGATTTTCCAATATAATTTTCAGCTTTGTCATATTCTTTTGTAGAATAATAATATTTAGATAAATTATAAAAACTTACGGGAGCATAAGGAAATGTTTTTGCAAGTTTTTCTTTAATCTCTATTCCTTTTTTTGTATTTCCCTGGTCAATGAGAATGTCAGCATATTTTGTATAAGTATCATAATCATAATTGCGCTTCATGTAGTTATCATAGATCTTCTGCGCTGCTTTATTGTCTTTATAAACTTCCTTTTTGATGTTGTACATGATGTTTAAGACATCTTTGTTGTCCGGATATTTATCGTACATTTTTTCGGCCACCTTCACCAGTTCATCGTATTTTTTATCGTGTATCAAAAGCAATATCCGGTAGCGACCGGTAAATTCGTCTTCGCCATGAAGCTTAATACTGTTCGCTAGTTCGGCTGCGCAATCATCATATTTCTCATTGTCGTACAATTCCTTTATATGTAAGTCGAGCACCAACACGCTTTCCGGATCGGCTTGTTTTACTTTCTCCAATTCTTCAAGAAATAACGTTCTGTTATTTTGCTTATTTAAAACTTCTAAAAGTTTTATTCGCAATAAGGAATTTTCCGGTGCACTTTTTAATGCGGCACTTATCAGATCCCTTGCTTCTAAAAGTTTTTGGTTTCTTAAATAAACATCAGCAAGCAATAAATAATTGACCAGATTCTTTGGTTCTTTTTCTATTTTTTGGGCAAAAAATTTCTCTGCAAAATTTGGAATAAGTTCATATTTTTTATTGCCATTGGCATTTTTTGGATAGGCAGAAAATGAAGATGAGCCGATAATATTGGCAATGGCCTTATATTTTTCATCAGTAAATCGTAGTGTGAAATTTGGGTAAGAAATATTTGTGAAACCTAATTGAACCAATACCCTGTTTACGCCTTTTTTTAAATCGTATTTGACAGTAGAATTATCCATTTCTGTAACTCGCGGCTTCGCATCAGAAATTATAAGCTCATCATTTATCCAAAGTTTAATTGACCCTGAAAAACCAATATTGCAGTAAACGGTTTGATCTGAAGGTGACGTTACAAAGCTCTGAGCATATATTACTGCTGTATTATTATTGAATTGATAAATTACCGGTGTCCAGCCATCTTTTGCTTCTATCGGAGGCGTAAACCATTTTATATCTGCATTCGTTAGAGATTTAAAAACAGCCGTAGGTTCCGGATGTTCAAGAGGGCCATAATCTTTATAAAATCCACTCTCAGAAAGATTTTCAAAAGGCCCCGTGTATTGCCAGTTTTTGATGTTGCCAACCTGGTTGTAGCAGGATTGGGCTTTTTCAAAATCTCCGGAAAACAGATAGTGCATTCCTTTTTGATAATTGCCGGCAGCGACTAAAGTTCCGGCCGCTTTTGGATCTGCAATCAATTTATCTATAAGGCTCAATTGACTATCAGAAGTTTTTTTACCATAAGGACCAAGTAAAGCCTGGTTGAACCATAACGCATAAATATATGGAAACGGATTTGCTACTTTATCGTAAAAAGAAGTGGAAAAATCACTGATATTCCTTTCTTTGCTGTTATAAGTTTTTAAATAAATGTTGCTTATAAATGCATCTGCTGCAGTAGCTGGATCATTCATTGCCTGCTGCAAAAAATTTTCCGCATCGGCTCTGTCATTTTTATTTAATGCATTCCATGCTTTTTCATAATTGCTTTGAGCAAAAGAAGAATAACTACACACTAAAAGAAGAGCAACAAAGAGATTTTTCATTAAGTTAATTTTTGGTACTGATTTTCTAACGCTGCAGCTAACAGAATAGTATTCGATCAGAACAAAAAATTTTTGAATACAAGTTCCTTTTTAAAGTCGCCTAATGAAAAACATCAATTGATATGTAATTTTCGTTTATGCTTAGTTACCACGCTTTTCTTTTAAAATACTGTGGAAGCGTAAATAGAATCCCTTCCATTCGTTTTAATGGAGAATGTATCTTTTATAGTAAGTACCAAGTAAAATCGCGGAAGAAGAATCGCTGATATTTATTGATTTACTGAAGTTAAATTTAGCCTTATTTTGTTTCTTTTGCAGATGTTTTCTTAGCTTTCTTTGCCGGTTTTTCAGTTTTTTCGCCTACTACTTTTGCATTTACCGCTTTTGCTTTTTTTGCTTTTGGTGCTTCTTCTTTTTCAGTTTTTGTTTTTGCTTTCTTGGCAGCTTTGGCTTTAGGTGATCCCGTTTTTTCAGAAGATTCTTCAGATGCAGAATCATCCGCCTTTACAACTTTTGTATTTGTTGTTTCAGAAGCAGTATTTTCAGCTTTTTTATTTTCTTCAGCTGATTGTGGTATTGTTATAACACAATTATCAACGTACAAGCCTGGCACATACTCATATTTTTGAGCGTGGTAGTCATTTACCCATTTACCATTATCCAATAAAAAACGATAGTGGTAAGTTTTTCCTTCTTCCAACTGCGCAACCGCTTTGTAAGAGCCATCAGCTTGTTTTTCAAGTTTTGGTGCCTTTTGTGGATTCCAGTTATTAAAATCTCCAAGCAGAATTGCTTCGCTCGCTCCTTCTACTGCTTCTGCCGGTAGCGAAAAGGTAATATTTTTTGTCATTATATTGTTGTTTTAAGTAATAGTATTTTTTGATCAAGTTGGAGGCAAATTTCACACCAAAAAGGGTTTATTTGTCTTCGAGATGCGGCGAAACTAAAAAGGAATTTAATACAGTAGTGGTTTTTTAATATTTCTTAACTTTTTGATAAATTATGATTCCTAAAAACAAAAAAGCCACGGAATAAATCCATGGCTTTGTGCTCCCCCCGCTGGACTTGAACCAGCGACCCTCTGATTAACAGTCAGATGCTCTAACCAACTGAGCTAGGGAGGAATTTTTTTCCCTTGCGGGGTGCAAAAATAGAGATTTTTCAATTGAAACAAAAATAGATTTTAAACTATTTTTTTCGACCTTAATT
>JBQCFI010000364.1:0-9384 GCA_051959325.1 Ginsengibacter sp.
GTCCTGGTCAAATTGAATAATGTCATTCATTCTTGCTGTATCAGACTCCAGATCTTCAACAAGAGATTGAATATATTGCTTTCCCTGTGCACGCTCGTTAATATGTTCCCGCACATTTTCTGCAATAAAGCCCAGCGTCACCGCAAGAAATATCATGATGAATTCCAAGAAGTATTCTTTGAAATTTTTCTTCTTGTGATGAAGATCAGGATGATGATGTACTTCCATGTTTTGATTGCTGATTGATTGAATTAATCATTGCTGATTCTTTAAATAATAGAATGTAAAACGTATTTATTTCTTCGTCTACTGTTCACTCATTCACCATTTATTCGTTTTTCAAATCGCCTATCAATGACACTGCATGCTTGTATAAAGTATCAGCCGCGCTTACTTTACGGTCGAAAAATCTGGAACGTGCCAATTCTTCATAGCCGTTAAAAATCGTTTTATCATAGGTGAGCAATGGAGGATTGGTATTTATGAAAGAATCAATTCTTTTTCGATCATACAAAACCCGGCTCGCCTGGTAAATATCATTGGCAACTGCGTTGTATTTAAACTCAAATATTTGCGATCTTACCTTTCTTATTTCCACATAAATGCCCTCATCGCTGTTATCAGTTGATTTCATTAATCTGCAAAGCCGGTCGTATTCTGCTACTTTTTTTGCAACAGAGCCGTGGGTAAAATAACTGAGGGAACCGGAACTTTTCATTTGTTCGAAAGTGGCATCATCTGGTACAAAATCTGCTGACGATCCTGCAAACAACCCATACCAATATAATTTGCCCGACGGAATCTCTTTTGGCTCATGCGTCGAAAGCAACTGGAAAAGTGTATCCACGTTATGAGCTGCATTGGTCATATAATTTATATACTTTCTTAGTTGAATTGTATCTGACTCCAGATCATTCACCATTTCCGCCGCGTAAGTTTTAGCTTTATGATGTTCTGTGATTTTTTCACGTATATTTTCAGCGATAAATCCAAGCGTTACCGCAAGAAATATCATTAAGAATTCCAAAAAATATTCTTTGAAATTTTTCTTCTTATGATGAAGATCAGGATGATGATGTACTTCCATGTTTGCAGTCGCTTAGTTTAAAGCAGAAATGAAAACAGCATTTGCATGCTCGCTTTGTTTTTTATCTAACGTCAAAACTTAATAACAAAAAGTGAAAAGAAGACCGTTTCAACAAATTTTCCAGGTTGTCGTTTTTCGCTGATTGAAAAGAAGGATTGAATGGACTTAAAGAGTTCTCTGTTAATTGAAAATTAAATCTAATGGATTTTTGTAAACAGAAATTATTTTATCATAAAATTAGACTGCTATGACAATAGAAAGCATGGAAGTTCATTTTTATTTTCAATTTCCACGCCATAGTTCGTGTCTCACGAACCACAGCTGGCGCCCATCTTCCGACCCGTGCATGAGCGTTCCATTGTTTCACGCCATGGTTCGTGTCTCACGAAGCACAGGGTTAAAATCACCCAAGGACTATAATAACAAAAAAATGATCGATTTTCAATGTTTAAACTCATCGCTATGTCATTGTAACGCATGTGAAAGTTAAAAGAAAATAAAAAACGCTGAATCTTTTACAATACATCATTGTAATAATAAAAACCAATTTTAAAACCTTTATTTTTTTACCTTTGTCTATTCAATTAGAATCTTGAAAAAGATTACAGTCATATTCCTTCTTTCTATTTATTCCCTTTCAACTTTGGGATTAAGCCTGAAAAGTTTTTATTGCTGTGGCAATTTAAAATCAGTAACTGTTACTCTCACAGACGCTCAACAAAATACATGCGCTAATCAAAATGCTACAACCGATTGTTGCAAGACAAAGTATCAATTTTTTAAAGTAAAGGATAATCATGTCGCCGCGGATGCAGTAAGCACTCCGGTTTTACACTTTATCTATTTGCATTTGTTTACTCCGTCATTTAAATTAATTAATTATCCTTTTGAACAAATCTTTGTAGCTAACAGAAGCAACGCGCCACCTTTAATTCACACCGTTCCTGAGTATATTTTCAACTGCGTTTTTAGAATCTGATCTTCCTGTCTTAATTAGCGCCCGGCATTCTTGCGGGTTACAGGCATTCTTTCGATTGTCTTCCAATCTATTTTCAGCTATTTATTAAAATCCTTAAAATGAGAACAAACGTTTGTATCGTAATGCTTGCTGCATTATTGATTACAGCCCTTGCTGCCTGCAATAATTCAAGTACAAAAAATCAAAATCCAATCACGCAAACTGATACTTTGGCTGTGCGCCATATCATCGGAACCGGTGAAGTATATACCTGCAAGATGCATAATGACGTAATGGGGGATAAGCCGGGTGTATGTCCCAAATGTGGGATGACTTTAGTTAAACAGAAGATTACCGGTACTCAAATGAAAATGCTAAAGGAAGGAAATTATACTAAACCTGATTATAAAAAATAACATGGTAAATAAAATAATTGAACTTTCACTTCGCAATCGCTACATAGTATTGGTACTTGCCATTGGACTGCTCGTTTTGGGAATTTATAATATTCAACGCAATCCCGTGGATGCCATTCCTGATTTGAGTGAAAATGAAGTAATCGTTTTTACTGAATGGACAGGACAAAGCCCGCAGATTATGGAAGACCAGGTCACTTATCCTTTGGTAAGTAATCTTCAGGGTGTGCCAAAGGTAAAGGACATCAGGGGAACCTCTATGTTCGGGATGAGTTTCGTGTATGTAATATTTGACGATGATGTGGATATTTATTGGGCAAGAACAAGAGTACTCGAAAAATTGAATTATGCCCAACGCTTATTGCCACAGGGCGTGACACCAACGCTTGGCCCGGACGGAACCGGTGTAGGCCAGATATTCTGGTATCATCTTGATGCGCCAAAAATGGATTTGGGCGACCAAAGAGCCTTGCAGGATTGGTATATAAAATTTGCATTGCAGACAGTGCCGGGTGTTGCTGAAGTCGGTTCGTTTGGCGGCTTTGAAAAACAATACCAGGTAGTTGTGGATCCTGTGAAACTGCAGTTCTACAACCTTTCCATGATGGATGTAATAAAAAAAGTACGTGCCAATAACAATGATGTCGGAGGTAGAAAATTAGACATGAGTGGCATGGGATATATAATCCGTGGATTGGGATATATCAAAAACAAAAACGACATAGAAAATATTGCCGTAAGCAACAACAATGGAATTCCCGTTCGTGTAAGCGACATTGGCACCGTACAAATGGGCGGAGACCTACGGCTCGGCATCCTTGATGCGAATGGAGAAGGCGAAGTGGTGGGTGGTGTAGTGATAATGCGTTATGGAGAAAATGCTGATAAGGTAATTAAGTTGCTTAAGAAAAAAATGGCTGATGTGCAGAAAGGGCTGCCCCAGGGAGTTTCCTTCAAAATTGATTATGACCGCAGCAACTTAATTGAAGCAGCTATTGATAATATCAAAGATAAATTGATAGAAGAAATAAGTATTGTCTGCATTATTGTTATTATTTTTCTTTTTCATTGGCGCAGTGCGCTAAGCATCATTATACAAATTCCGATTTCCATTGCCATCAGTTTCATTCTGCTTAATGCCTTTGGCTTTTCCTCCAATATTATGTCTTTAACCGGTGTTGCTTTAGTGATTGGTGTAATAGTTGACAATGGCATTATCATGAGCGAAAATGCCTATAGTAATTTATCAGAATGGCAAAATAGCCATTCATCAAATCAATCTTCATGAATCAGGGAAAAGGAAAAAATAAAAAACCGCTGAGGCAGAATTATTATAAGATTCCAGCCGACGAAAGAATGAGTATTATTGAGCGTGCCTGCAAGCAGGTATCTCGCGGCGTTTTCTTTTCAACCGTCATCATCATCACCTCTTTTCTTCCGGTGTTTTTATTGACGGGAGAAGAAGGGAAATTGTTTCACCCACTTGCATATACGAAGACATTCATTATGGCCATTGACGCCATTTTAGTGATTACGCTTGCCCCCGTTTTATTGTATTTTTTCATGCGTGGAAAGTTTAGAACAGTACATGCAAATCCTGTAAACCGATTTTTAGAAAAAGTGTACGAGCCTGTAATACGAGGGTGTATCAAATGGCGCAAGACTACGATAATTGTAATGGTTATTGCCCTTGCAGTGAGCGTGCCGATGGTGATGAGCTTGGGAACTGAATTTATGCCGCCATTGGATGAAGGCACTATCCTGTTTATGCCGGTTACCTTGCCCGATGTTTCGAACGCAGAAGTAAAAAGAATTTTACAGGTGCAGGATAAGATTCTTGCAACAGAACCGGAAGTGAAATCCGTTCTGGGAAAGGCGGGAAGGGTCAATTCCGCGACAGACAATTCCCCGATCAGTATGATTGAAACTATTGTAATGTTGAAGCCACGAAGTGAATGGCGCGAAGGAGTAACAAAGGACAGTATCATTAACGAACTGAACAGTAAGTTACAAATACCAGGCGTAACCAACGGCTGGACACAACCGATCATTAACCGTATCAATATGCTTTCTACCGGAATCAGGACTGATGTGGGTGTAAAAGTATATGGGCAAAATCTGGACAGCATTTATGCTTTTGCTCAAGTGATAAAAAAAGATCTGGAAGGTATTCCCGGCATTAAAGATTTATACGTAGAACCCATTACGGGAGGTAAGTATATTGACATCAATCTTAACCGTGAAGAAATAGCGCGATATAATTTAAGTGTGGACGATGTAAATGCTGTGATTGAAAGCGCCTTAGGCGGCGCGCAAATAACCACAACCATTGAAGGCAGGCAACGCTTTTCTGTAAATGCAAGATTTGGACAGGATTTCCGGAACAATTTAGAAGCTTTAAAACGGTTACAGGTGCAAACATCCGGCTTCGGACCTGTACCACTGGGAGCGTTGGCGGATATAAAAATCACGGAGGGACCGCCAATGATTAATTCTGAAAATGCTTTGTTGCGCGGTACTGTTCTGTTTAATGTGAGAGGAAGGGATTTGGGTAGCACGGTCAAAGAAGCACAGCAAAAATTAAACAATGCTATCGGTAAAATGCCCAAAGGATTTTTTATTGACTGGAGCGGGCAATATGAAAACCTGATTAGCAGCGAACGAACATTAAAGCTGATTTTGCCAATAGTACTGGTGGTTATTTTTTTCAGCATGTATTTCGCCTTTCATTCGGCGCGTGAAGCATTGTTGAGTTTAATCTCTCTTCCTTTTGCGTTGATTGGCGGCGCTTACATTATTTATTTCTGGGGTGTAAACTTGTCGGTGGCTGTGGCGGTTGGTTTTATTGCACTTTTCGGTCTTGCCGTCGAAATCAATATTGTGATGGTCATCTATTTGAATGATGCCATGCAGCAACTCATTGCGAAAAAAGGAAATTCAGGAAATACTATTACGAAAAATGACCTACGGCAATATACCATAATTGGAGCTACCAAAAGATTGCGGCCAATTATAATGACCGTAAGCGTTTCACTATTTTCCCTGGTTCCTATTTTATGGAGCAATGGCGTTGGCAGCGATGTAATGAAGCCGATTGTACTGCCCATGGTCGGCGGTGTCATCACATCAGCCATTTATGTATTACTGGTAATGCCGCTTATTTTCCTGATGAGTAAAGAATACGAGTTGAAAAAGTTTGGAAAGATTCAAGTACCTGTGATAAAAAATTAATTATGAAAATACAAATTCAATCAATCATAACATGTCCTGAATGTGGCTACCGCAAAGAAGAATCTATGCCCACAGATGCCTGCCAATATTTTTATGAATGCAGGCAGTGTAAAACAATATTAAAGCCAAAACCGGGTGACTGTTGTGTTTTTTGTTCTTATGGAAATGTTCCTTGCCCGCCGGTTCAGGAAGGAAATAATTGTTGTAAAAATTAAATAACAATCATGAAAAAAATTATTTTGTTAATAGGTTTTTCTTTTGTTGCATGGAATAACCTGCAAGCACAGAAAATCTTAAAACTGGATGATATTTTAGATCGTGTTCAACAATCATATCCTTCATTGCCAATGTATGATGCAGAAATTCAGTCGCTGGATGCAGCAGCAAAGGGAGCGAGGAACTGGATGCCGCCGGAGATTTCAGCCGGTTTGTGGATGACGCCTTATAATACCGGACTTTGGAACGGGACAAAAGCAGAAGGCAATATGCCTGCCCAGCCCGGAATGGGAAGTTTTATGATCGGTGTTGAGCAAATGTTTCCGAACAAAAAATACAATGATGCCAACGAAGCATACATGAAAGCGATGTCTTCGGTAACAAAAGAAAATAAAGAAGCAGCTTTAAACGACCTCTTTGCTGCCGCAAAAAAAAACTACTATGAATGGATTGTAATTGAAAAAAAGTTAGCAGTGCTTGCTGATGATCAAAAGCTGCTAGAGTTTATGATTACCGATGCAGAAACAAGATATAAAAATGGCTTGGGCAAAATAAGCGCTTATTACAAAGCAAAAGCATCCCTTGGCAATATAGAAAATATGCGGGTGGAATTGCAAAACGAAATCACTCAGAGACGCATTGCATTAAATACCCTGATGAATCGCAACAAACTCACCACTTTTTCTGTTGATACGAATTATACTATTAAAGATTATTCCGCAACGGTTTTCGACAGTACGCTATTTTATAATAACCGGAGTGATATAAAAGCCGTCAATCAAAACATACAGCTTGCTTATTTAAAGCAGGATATAGAAAGACAAAGCATGAAGCCAGAGTTTGGAATACAATTTTCACACATGATGCCTTATGGTAATGCTCCCACGCTGTTTACCGCTATGGGCGTGGTAAAAATCCCGATGAACTGGTCAACCAGGGCGAATAAAGCAAACATTGAAAGCTTGGATTTCAAAGCACAATCACTGAAGGAACAACAAGCAGCAATGGCAAATGAATACTCAGGTGCGGCTTATCAAATGCAGCAGGATATTGTAACAAAGAAAAAACAGGTTCAGTTGTTTGCGGATAATATTCTGCCAGCAATTCGAAAAAATTATCAAAGTACACAATTGGCTTTCGAACAAAACACAGAAGAGTTGTTTGAGCTGTTTGATGCCTGGGAAACATTTAACAACACACAACTGGAATACCTTAATCAACTGCAGCAGCTTTTAAGTATGCAGGTTGATTTGGAAAAATTGTTGGAAATAAAATAAAATGTCTGAACCAGGATTTATAAGATTAAAAGATTTTTTAGAATAAATGGATTATCATGAAAAAGAAAATATTGATTTATATTTTAGTGATAACGGTTGTTGTTTTCTTCATAGAAGCATGCAACAGTAAATCAACAAATAAGACAGAAATTACTTCTGCTTCAAAGGATGTTTATACTTGTTCCATGCACCCGCAGGTGCATGAAAATCATCCCGGCAATTGCCCGATCTGTGGCATGAAGCTTATTAAAAAGAATGTAACATCTGTTGCTTTAAATAACATTGATCTTGGAACTTTGCTTAAACCTACCAATGAGTTTGTAGTAGCATCACTTCCGGTAACAACGCCACAGCAAAACAGCATGAATATTCCTGTAAAAGTGTATGGCACTATTGAAGCCGATACAAGAGCCGCCGGTACCATTTCTGCAAGAGTCTCAGGACGTATTGAAAAGTTGTACTTGCGTTACCGCTTTCAGAAGATACAAGCGGGACAAAAAGTAGCGGAAATCTATTCTCCTGAATTATTGACAGCAGAGGAAAATTTATTATTCCTGTTGAAAAACGATGCACAAAATACTTCCTTTATCAATGCAGCGAAACAAAAATTATTGCTGCTAGGCATGAGTTCTACTGAACTGAATAAAGTAGTGGCAACGGGAACACCAATTTATAGCGTAAGTATCTACAGCAACTACAGCGGTCATGTTCATGATGCAGGTATGAGTCATAATACGAATGAAACTGAAATGAGCAATACAGCACCGGTAACACAGGAATTATCGCTAAAAGAAGGAATGTATGTAAATAAAGGACAAGCACTTTTTATGATTATGAACCATCGTAAAGCGTGGGTAGCACTTCAGATTTTTCCAAATCAACAATCGCTGATAAAAAAAGGAGATGCAGTCCAAATCATACCTGAAACGGATACTTCAGCCATTATTAAAGGAAATATTGATTTTATTGAACCTTTCTTCCGGGGAAACAGCAAAACGCTTACAGCACGGGTGTACTTTAATAATACAGATATGCTTACGATTGGCAGCCAGGTAACGGCAAACATTTTTACAGGTAGTAAGCGAGGCTTATGGCTACCGCAGTCAGCCGTGCTCACACTGGGCATGAATAATGTGGCATTCGTTAAATCGGATGGTGGTTTTATGGCTCATAAAATAACAACAGGCATTCGTACAGGCAATAAAGTGCAAATACTTTCCGGCTTAAATACTGCAGATACGGTTGCTGCAAATGCGCAGTATTTAATAGATAGTGAAAGCTTTATTCAAACAGCATCAAAATAAATAGTATGAACAAAAATAGTTTCAATAAATTTTTTAAACTAGTCGAAAGTGTAACATCGCATCGTCCTTTCCGTTTTAGGCGGACACTTGTAATGGTAACGCTCTGTGCAGCTTTGCTTACTACTTTCTTTCTATCATCCTGCAAAGAACAAAAAAAAGAAGCAGTTATAACGGTAGATAAAGATTTGTATTATACATGCAGCATGCATCCGCAGGTGCATGAAGATCATCCTGGTAATTGCCCTATCTGTGGTATGAAATTGATTGCAGTGCGTAAAACAAACATGAGCATGAATACAAATAATGCAATGCAGGTTCATTTGACCCCCGAACAGATCAGGCTGGGTAATATTCAGGCAGATACCATCGGAAAAGAAAGCATTGGTGATAATTTGGTACTAACAGGAACACTAAATTTCAACCAGGATAAACTTTCTTCGGTAAGTGCGAGAGTAGAAGGCAGAATTGATAAACTTTATTTTAAAAATATAGGCGACTATGTTGCAAAAGGAGCAAAGCTTTATGACTTGTATAGTGAACAGCTTAATAATGCGAAACAAGAATACGTGAATGCTTTGCAGCAGGAAAGCTCAATTGGTAATTCATTGATTAATTATGATGCATTGGTTGAAAGCGCGAAAACCAAATTACTGTTGTGGGGGATGACCAATGAGCAGATTAAAGAACTTGGTCAAAGCAAACAGGTATCCACACATACTACTTTTTACAGTACGGAAGCCGGATACATCACGAACCTCAATGTAACTGAAGGCGATTATGTAATAGAGGGTGGAACGGTATTGCAACTTGCTAACCTTTCAACCCTTTGGGCAGAAGCACAGGTTTACACTACACAAATGTCGGGAATCGGTAAAAAGGGAAAGGTAACGGTTCA
>JBQCFI010000365.1:0-5336 GCA_051959325.1 Ginsengibacter sp.
CGGGATATTTACCGTGATATTCTTTTGGATAGTTTTAGGTTTTGTCAAAAGAATCAGAATTTGCAATTACATACGGGGTGCTGATGGTAATCATTTTCATTTAAATTTATCATATTATGATCATAAGTTAGTAAGTAAGTGAACAAATTCGTCAATAGAAAGAACTGCTATTTTAGGAAAAGGTATTTTTTTTAAAACTGCAAAATGCTTGTCCTCTGTTACAATAAAATTTGCACTGCCTGCAATTGCACAATCAGCATACTTGTTGTCATCAGGGTCTGCTTCAATCAATAGCCAGTTGTAAAAAGGAGTATAAAATTGGACGTTTGGAAGTTCTTTTAATAATGCAACGAAAGCACTGGTGGTAGTAATATTATATTTTTGTTGCAACACCTCCTCGTACTCAAGCAAAATCTCAGGTGAAATCACCAGGTGAAATTTTTGTTGTATCAGCGCTTTATATATAATATGATAAGAAGACCTTGATGTAAGGCACATTACCAAGATATTACAATCAATGACCACTTTCATATTCAGGCCGATTTACGAAAGTGTTCATGTTTCCACTTTTCAAACGTTTCCTGAGTGTATTTCTTTTCCTCGGCAACCTTATCAGCTTCTCTCACCACTTTATCACTTAAATAAGCTACGAGTAGCGATTTGATTTCTTTCAAATCGTCTTCGCTTTGGTTAGCAGAGAACAGCTTTAAAATTTCTAACTGAGTGTTATTTAATGCTGCTTCCATATTTTTTTATTTTATCGTTCAAAATAATTATTGCAAGCCGCTTAACCGGCATACTCTTTAATTTGGCTTCCTATGCTTCACAAATTTACAAGTTTGAAAGGAGATGTAAAACTTTTTCAGTAAACGAAGTTTTAAAGCGAATTTCTATTTGTTAAGAGGAATTCAGGAACAGTACAAGCAAATGGTTTTTATAATCCGGATAATTTTTCACAACTATTTTCAGAGACAAGATGCAACAGGAAACCAATTCCCGTCAGCTGACCGGGTTAAAAAAATGAATTGCAGTGCAATAACTTTAAAAAATGCTTTTTTTACAACTTTAAAGTTGTTTTTTAAAATAAATACTATATTTGCTTTCATTGCAATAACTATTGATTCCCAAACATGAGATAAAAGCTTTCCTTCAGAATTTCCAAATAACAATGGATATCTGGGGAATAATTGTGAGGGATGACAGAGGCAAAAACACGCAGACACTACTTGACCTGGAAATTACCAAAGATTACCGGAATAAAGTGCTTAAAGAACTTGAGGAGGAGGACTATTCTGAAGGGCCATTGGAAGAAAAGCTCCACGGTGGCGCTGATATGTGGGTTTTTGGAAAATTAGTTAAAGGCAAAGAAATTTATATTAAAATAACAATGGGTATTCCAGGTTTAAAGGTGATTTGTATTTCATTTCACATTGCTGAGCATAAGATGACCTATCCATACAAAGCGCAAAAGGAAAATTGATTTAAGGTACCGATAATTTATAACTGCTTATGGATTTATTGGATGAACCTTAAAAATTAAACAACATGAAAAGTCCATTTACAGGTGGAGAAGCAACACTGCAAAAAGAAATTCGTACAATGAATTTCCGGAAGGAACCGTTCCAGGTGTGGTTTCAGTATTATAAGTGCACGGACAGTGGTGAACAATTTACGGATGAAGAGTTAGATGAAGTGAACACCAACCAGGTTTATAACCAATACAGGGTGAAATACGGTATTCCATTTCCGGATGAAATAAAGGCGATCAGGGAGCAATATGGATTATCTGCGAACAAGATGTCTGAAATATTAGGATTGGGTATCAATGTTTATCGAAATTATGAGGCAGGAGAGGTTCCGAGTGTATCAAATGGAAGACTGATACAAATGGCAAAAGACCCTAAAGAGTTTAAAAAAATGATTGACTTCGGGAAGAACGAATTTACAGCAGAAGAATTAGCAAGGATTAACCGCAAGATCAATATTACATTAGATGGGTGGGATGAGATTGACAAAATGTATGAATCTATAATGCTTGGTGAAAAACGGCCGGGATTATTTAATGGTTACCGTAGTCCGGATATGGAAAAGGTGAATAATATGGTACTTTACTTTGCAGAGAAAGTAAAACCTTTCAAAACCAAAATGAACACGCTACTGTTCTATGCAGACTTCTTTCACTTTAAAAAAACAGCCTTTTCTATCACAGGGCTGACGTACCAGGCTATTCAAAAAGGCCCCGTGCCAAAGCATTATGACTGGATATTTGATAAGGGGATGGAAAAAAGATTTATAGAGATCAAACTGCATGATTATGGAAACTATATGGGAGAGCAATTTTTGCCAACCGGTGAAGCAGTATTTGATAAAAATCTGTTTCTGACATCCGAATTAAGAGATATGGAAGTAGTCGCAAATTCTTTCAAAAAAGCTACTGTAAATGAAATAGTGAATAAAAGCCATGAGGAAAAAGCCTGGAATGAGAATGTAGATGAATTTAAAACGATTAACTATAATTATGGATTTGAATTAAAATATCCGGTTTGAAAAATCAATTTCCAAAAAATAAAAATAGTTAGGGAGAGAAAAATAAGTAAATGAGTGATAGCGGAAACAAGAAGATAGGATTGAAGTGGTCAAACACCGGAGAGGTAAGATAATTATTGTAAAAATTGGTTTTTATGAACGGAATCAAGCAAAGTAACGCGAACATAGGCAGGGAGACTTGCGCCAGAGCGAAGCATTAGACAACTTTTGGAAGGTAATTTCGCTCTGACAAAACTAAATTACAACGTTTGCATTTATGCAGATGGAGAGCCAGTGACACTTAGGTTTGCAGATAAAATGCGAGAAATACTAACAACAAGCACAGATATAAAAGGCACCACCACTTGTATTTAAGTGTTAGTCGTAAGCTGTCAACTAAATATCAATGCTCAAACCTTATATTACTTATTTCGTTATTTTAATTACAGTATTAGTGATTTACAACATGTTCGGAACCAAAACAATGAGGCACTCTCTTAAACTAAATGGCGGTACTACTGTTGTTGCTTTTTTAAAAGATGATACTGGCTGGATCGCGGCTGACAGCAAAGTCGTGGAAGAAACTAATGGTGCAATTACAGGCAGCCACACAGTCAAGAAAATCAAACAGACTGACGACATATTTTATGCGTTCACTGTTCACCCCCAAATGTATTTTGACAACGAATTAATTTATGATGCCTTTTCCATTATGGAATCGACCATAAAAAGTCAAAAAGATTTTGATAAATCGTTTAATGCTTTTGATTCTCTCATTACAGTCAAACTTGATAAAGCAATAAAAATTCTTTTAGAGCACAAACACATAGCTATGCTTGAGAAGTATACGAAAACATCTTTCCTTGGATTTCTTATGGTTCAGTATAAAAATAGTAAGCCGAGTTACAAGATTAGTTCTTACAAATTCGAAAAAGTTGGCGATGGATATAAAACAGTACCTGATCCTCCCTTAGTTATGCAGGGAGCTTACCCATTGTTATTTCTAGGCAGTTATGAAGCAGCCTTACGATATATCAGGTCTCACCCTAAATTTCTGGTAGGCTTTAAAAATGTAAGACAAAAATTGATTTGCCTTGTGTCAGAAGAAATATCCGCCAACCCTGAGTATGTTGGATTTCCAATTGATGCGGTAGAAATAACCAAAGATGGATCGCAATGGTATAACCATATTATGGAATGCTCGTTGAAAGAATAATCTAAAATGAGCATTGCCAGCAGCTAACCTTGGCGATATGGCGGGGCGACGAACATATTCTCAGTTTTTTGTTAGTTACTTGCCTTTAGTTTCGGCAGACGAATAAGGCGAAGCAACAGAATAGATATTTAGCTATTCTATCTTTAATCAGCAGTAGCATCAAGCGCTGGAACACAAAATACAGCTGACATCGCCAATGCGTAAGCGTTATATATGAAAGATAAAAACATACATGTTCAATATAAATTGAACTAAAATCGAATGGACTAAAGGGATAGAGGTTGTAAATAACGACTGGAAATAATACCATCTAATAGAAGCATTGCCAGAAAAATCGGAATTCACATAATATAGCAGCGCCATTAATTATTTTGGAGGCAAAGGATTTTTGGAACGAATGAACTTAGATACTTTAATATTATCTCTGAAGACACAGATAATGCTCCATATCTGCATGAGTGACAAAGCAAGTGTGTACAGTACATTTTTTACAAGCTGAAATTTTTCAGTAATTTTAATTAGTGTCCATGGATTCGACAGCAAAAATATTGGAACGGATGGATGGTACACAGTTTGAAAAAATCTGTGGCCCTATTTTAAGGAACATGATTCCTGAACTTAAGAATTTGATTCCTTCCGGGATTAATGCAGATGGCCGTGTAGTAAAGTCTTTAGCCGATGGATTCTGCTTTATGGATAAAACGCATTTTGCAACGGTTCATATTACTACTAATACCAGCAATCTTCAGAAAAAGTGGCTATATAATGGCGAAGCGAAATCTACTCCAAGAGGCGACTTAATCAAATCCATTGTCCAAGCGAGAGAAATGCACAACCAAAAATCGGACTACAGATTTATTGTTTTTTTAGTGCATAACATGCCTGTGGATGAAAGTCTGCATAGAAAAGTCAATGAAGCTGTTTCCGACAAGTTTATTTCGGTGAGGATAATAGAGCAGCGAGAGCTTGTGTTGTTTTTGGATTATGAACCGGAGGGACAATATCTTCGAAAGCATCTCTTAGGGATTGATGCGATTCGTATATCAGAATCACTGTTAAAAGATATTGCACGGACAAATCTCTCCCGATACGCAAAAGAAATTTATTTCGAATATTCTTTTTTAGTTGCAACATCGACTCAGGAAAAAGTAGAAAAGAATTTAAAGAGTTCAGCCAAAACGATTAATCTTTTAACTGGCAATTCAGGATTCGGAAAAAGCACATTGAGTTATGCAATGATGCATTCGTTCCTCAATAGTGGGAAAGTCGCATTACGCGTGAAACAGTCGGTAGTAGAAAGTTCTGCCTCTCTCAAAGAAGCGATAAAGGCCCAATTAAAAACAGATCATCCAGGACTTTTTGTTCAGAATGAAGATATTGACGATCTGTTTCAGAATGCATTGGTGGTTATCGATGATATCAATAAATCTGACAATCATTCCATATTGCTTGACAAGATCATTTCATGGAATGAAACAAAACAAGACGGTTCAATTTCTGTATTATGCCCTGTTTGGCCCCAGAATCTAAAAAATTTGGATAATAAGCTCCAAAAGAAGGATAAAATTTCAGTTATTTCTTTAGAACCGCTTTC
>JBQCFI010000366.1:0-2765 GCA_051959325.1 Ginsengibacter sp.
TGATCAGTAATAACGTTCCTTATGGCTCTACTTTGAATGTGAAAGATGGACAGAAGGTAACAAAAGGAGAAGCGATTTGTACATGGGATCCATTCAATAATGTAATAGTTTCTGAAATTGATGGTGTATTGAAATTTGAAAATATTATCGAAGGCGTTACTTATCGTGAAGAGGCAGATGAACAGACCGGGCACAGGGAAAAAGTAATCATCGAAACGAAAGATAAAACACGCATTCCTTCTATGTTGATTGAAGGCAAAAAGGAAACAAAATCTTATAATCTTCCTGCCGGGTCACATATTACGATGGATGAAGGCGAAGATGTAAGAGCAGGCCAGGTGGTTGTAAAAATTCCTCGTGTTTTGGGTAAATTGAGAGACATCACGGGTGGTTTGCCTCGCGTAACTGAGTTATTTGAAGCAAGAAATCCAGGGAATCCTGCTGTAGTGTCTGAGATTGATGGTGTGGTTTCTTTTGGAAATATCAAACGTGGTAACCGTGAGATCATCGTTGAAGCAAGAGATGGAGTGGTGAAAAAATATTTAGTACCGCTTACCCGTCAAATTCTTGCTCAGGACGGTGACTTCGTCAAAGCAGGAACGGCATTATCAGACGGACAAATTGCACCTGCTGATATTCTTGCCATCAAAGGGCCTTTTGCAGTTCAGGAATATGTGGTGAATGAAATTCAGGAAGTTTATCGTTTGCAAGGTGTAAAAATCAATGACAAACACATTGAAACAATCGTTCGTCAAATGATGCGTAAAGTAACTATCGAGGACGCAGGTGATACTAAATTCCTTGAAGGAGATACTGAGGATAGGTTTGATTTTAATGCAGAAAACGATTGGATATTTGATAAAAAAGTAGTTACAGAATCTGGAGACAGTACTAAAATGCGTCCTGGCAAAATTGTAACTTTACGAGAAGTGAGAGAAGAGAATTCAATTCTTCGTCGTGCTGATAAAAAGCCGGTTGAGTTTCGTGATGCGCGTCCGGCAACATCTTCACCGTTGCTGCTCGGTATTACCAAAGCATCTTTGGGAACACAAAGCTGGATATCTGCAGCTTCATTCCAGGAAACAACCAAAGTATTGTCATCTGCCGCTATCCAGGGGAAAACAGATACCATGCTTGGCCTGAAAGAAAACGTGATCACCGGCCATCCAATACCGGCAGGTACCGGGTTGCGTGAGTTTGAAAACATGATCGTAGGTAGTAAAGAAGAATATGAATTGCTGATGACTACCAAAGAGGCGATGGCATTTGATGAAGAAGAATAATTCTGATGTATGAGTTGTTGATGTGTGATTTGCTAATAAAATAGATGAAGGAGTAAGAGAAATCTTGCTCCTTTTTTTATTTTATTGCGTTTTAGAAAGATGAAAATCCAGTTATTTCTTAGTTTGTTGTGATTGAATCATGTTGTATAAAATTGATGTAGTATTCATCCGAACAAAATAAACGAACACAGTAAACAAACAAATATTGCTGATTCTTATTTGATTGGCATACACTTCTTTTATTTTCCTGTATATTTAAACTTCAAAAAATTACTGATGAAAAAATATTTCTTTCTGCTCAATTTTCTATTATTTTTCTTTTCTTCATTTGCTCAAAACGCAGACAGCACGTGGTTTGTAAACAATTACACCAAAGTGGAACAATACATTCCCATGCGCGATGGAGTAAAACTTTTTACTTCTATTTACATTCCAAAAGATCAGACTTCAAAGCATCCGTTTTTGATGACACGCACTCCCTATTCGTGTGCGCCTTATGGAGCTGATAAATTCATGCCCGTTTGGCATTCTTATAAAATGGCTTATGCAAAAGAAAATTTCATTTTTGTTACGCAGGATGTGAGGGGAAGATATATGAGCGAAGGAACATTTGTAGATGTAAGACCTTTTAATAAAAATAAAAAGGGTAAAGAATTTGATGAAGCAAGTGATGCGTATGATGCGATAGAGTGGCTGGTAAAAAATATCAAAAATAACAATGGAAAAGTAGGCGTTACCGGCACTTCCTATCCCGGGTTTTATTCAACAGAAGCCGCTCTCAGCGGGCATCCTGCATTGGTTGCCGTAAGCCCGCAGGCACCGGTAACCGATTGGTTTATTGGTGACGACTTTCATCATAAAGGCGCTTTCTTTGTGATGGATGCTTTTTCTTTTTATCCATTTTTTGGAACGCCTCATCCTAAACCATCCACAACTTATACGCACGGTTTTTCTTTTAAGTCTGATGATAATTACAATGCTTATTTAAAAACCGGCGCTTTGAAAAACTTTTCAAAATTAATGGGAGACAGTATTAAATTCTGGCAGGACCTTTATGCGCATCCAAATTATGACGAATGGTGGCAGGCAAGAAATGCACGCAATGGCTTGTACAACGTAAAACCGGCGATGCTTTGGGTGGGTGGTTTGTTTGATGCGGAAGATTGTTTTGGTGCGTGGAATTCTTACAAAGCGAATGAAAAGCAAAGTCCGCAAACCAACAGCCGAATTGTGATGGGACCATGGTATCACGGGCAATGGAGCCGCGAAGGAAGTTTCTTGGGAAATGTAAGATTTACAAGTAATACTTCTGCTTATTTCCAGGATAGTATTGAAATTCCTTTCTTCAATTATTATTTATTGGGAAAAGGAAATACCGACAACATTGCTGAAGCAAATATCTTTTTTACGGGAGAAAATAACTGGAAAAAATTTGATGTCTGGCCTCCGAAAAATGTAGAAGAAGAAAATTTATATCTTGCC
>JBQCFI010000367.1:0-13597 GCA_051959325.1 Ginsengibacter sp.
ATTAAAAAAAACTTTTTTTAAACTCCATCCAACCCCACCCCCAAAAGAGTTATTTCTTTTAAAACACAGTTTTTCACCTCTTTACCTCCGGGGTTTACTCCGCAATGTGGCCTTATACCCCCCCGACTTGATACGCCTATACCTCGGAGTATGGTGCCTTTAAACAGGCAGTATTCATACTTCCAACCGGCAGCAGAGATGCTTTATTTAGAAATAGCCAATATCGGGATTTACATGATTAGAAGATAAAGACGCTAAAACGCTGGAAATCATTATTTAGTGGGATGTATCAATTGGTTGTGGGGATGAAATAATTGCCGGGAGTAGATAAATATTGGTGAAACTATCCTGCTATTTTTTGATGGGTAAATAAAAACAAAAAGTAGAACCTTCGCCTTCTTCGCTTTTAAAATCCATTCTGCCCGAATGTCGTTTAATGATTTCGTTACAAATATAAAGGCCAAGCCCCAGGCCGGGGTATGTGTTTTTACTAACCCTGAAAAAACGGCTGAATAATTTCGGTTGTTGTGATAAGGGAATGCCAATACCAAAATCACGAACACATAATTTTATTTCATCGGAATTGGTGGTGGTAGTAATAATTATCTTATTGGATTGGGCTGAATATTTTGCCGCGTTTGAAATCAGGTTTGTGATAACCTGGCCCAGCCGGTTTTTATCCCCCTCCACGATTTTAGTTTCACAAAGGTTCAGCTCAATCGTGTGTGTTTTGATCGTGAGTTGCATTACATTAATAACTTCCTTTATCAGCTGGTTGAAATCTATTTTTTCAATATCCAGATAAAGTTGTCCTGAATTCGATTTGGATACATCAAGCAAATCGCCGATTAAACTGGTTAATTTATTGATTTGTATATCCATTTTCTGAAGCATACTCTCTTGGGCAGGATTATCATGGCTTTCGGCATCCATTAGTAAAATTTCAGTGTATGCTTTTAAAGTTGTAACCGGAGTCTTTAATTCATGACTGGCCATGCTTATAAATTCATCCTTTCTTTCCATGTCTTTTTTCTGATCTTCTATATCGGCGCATACGCCAAACCAATGAATGATATTTCCATTGTCATCTTTTAATGGCGATGCACTCATAATATGCCACCGATAATCACCATTTGCCGATTTTTTTCTTTCTTCAATTTTAAAGGGCTCACCGGAAGCGAGTGATTTATTCCAGGCAAATAAAACTTCCTTAAGGTCATCCGGATGCTCGACGGATTGCCATCCTTTACCTGCAGATTGCTCAAAATTCAGCCCGGTGTAATTGTACCATTGGGTGTTAAAATAATCGAGGTCTCCATTTGGTAATGCGGTCCAGACAATCACGGGAATTGTATCTGCTAAAAATTTAAAATACTCCCTGCTGGTCAATAATTCTTTCGTCCGCTCAGTTACTCTTTGTTCTAATTCATTATTCAATTTCTCTGCGAATGCATTGGCTTTTTCCAGTAATTCATTCTTTTCTCTTAATTGTTTTTCAATCTTTTTTTGACTGGTAAGGTCGGTAAAGATCAGGCTCAAGACCGTTCCTTCATCCAGGTTAAGTGTGGTAAGAGAAATCAGCACCGGAATGATTTGCCCCTCAGTCGTACCTAAAGTAACTTCATCTTTGCATTCCTGTTCCCAGCCTTTGGAGATAAGGTTTTCAAATCGTTCTTTGGATTCCTGTGTTACGAAATTTTTAAAATAAGAGCCGATCATGTTTTCCAAGGGGATACTCAACATGTGCGCGAACCGGGAGTTACAATATAAAATTATACCTTCTTTGTTAAGTGTAATAGCCCCTTCTGTCATCGTTTCAATAAAAAGACGATATGTTTGATCTGCACTCTTTAAAGTGTAAAGCCGTGGCCCATTGTTATCTTCTACTACAAAGGCATCCACTTGTCCAGATCGAATGGCTTCAATCGCAGCATTTGCTTCGTCAAGTTGTTGACGCAAGCTTTCAATTTCATCCTCTTTATTTAGTATATTTATTATTTCCATCAAATTGAATTTACACCGAGGCCTTTAAGGACCGTCTTTGAATTTGACATATCGCCGAATAATTTTTTTACAGGCAATGGAAAATATTTGATAAGCATAGGAAGTGCCACGACCTGTTCTCTCTTTGCAATTATAGGCTGCTGATATACGTCTATAATTTCCAGTTCATATTTCTTGCCAAGATATTTTTCGCAAATCGTTTTAAGATTTGCAATTGCTCTTGCAGAATTTGGAGAAGCACCGGTTATAAACAATTTCAGTCTATAATGCAAACTCTCATCCAAATGTTCCCAATCATCATTATCTGGTATATGCTTTTCTGTCATGATGTTGGTTTTACAGGCACAAGATTTAAGCCAACAAGCACTTTTTCTTCATTAGACAGATCTCCAATTATTTTACGCATTGGAACCGGCACTTTTCTTACCAATGTCGGTACTGCAAAAATCTGGTCTCCTTCAGCAAGTTGGGGAGTTTTTAAAAGATCAATTATTTCAATCTTGTATTGTCCGGCGAGATATTCCTCACAATATTTCTTCAGATTTTTTAAAGCAGTCATGGATTTAGGTGTTTTTCCTGCCACATACAGTTTTAATTCCCACTTTTTACTTTGCATAAAGTGACTATTTATTTTTTCTTTTATTAGTATCTTGCTCTTTCTTTTCGCGCATTTTCATTAATTGTTTCCTGTTTTTTTCTGCGACTTCATTTCTCAATTCCTCTTCTACATAAATGCGGTCTAATTCTTCTTTTACCAATTCAAATTCCGATTTAAGCTTGGCCACTTTTGCATCAAGAATTGTTTTCCTGCTTTCAATCTGTCTGTTTTTCCGTTCAAAAGCATTTTTGCGCAACACTTCTCCTGTGTTTTTTTCCAGGTTAAACGCTTCTCTTGCCGATCCAACAAGCACTCCATTTGGCCCGAGCGTGACTTCCACTATTTCAATTCCATTATCTGTTATTAAGAATTCCCTAACCTGGTTGGAATTTTTCATTCCTCTTGATTTCATAATGTAAATCGCGCGATTCCTTTCGCCATTAAATTCAATATCCTGAACTGATAACCAGGTATCGACAAGAGATGCAACGTCTTCGTCAGCACTGCTTTGCATAAAATGAGGAAAGGTAAGCGCAGTAAACATTACCGTAATTTGCTCTTTTTGTAAAAAATCGATCAGCCGGATTAAAATAGATTTTACCTGACTTGGATCACCTACAGTTACCAGATTCGTTATCGGATCAAGTATGACTACTTTAGGTTTAAATTCTGTAATCAGTTTATAAAATACAACCAGATGCATTTCCAGTCCATAAATAGTTGGTCTGGATGCATAAAACTTTAATAAGCCGCTTTTTACATGTTTCTGCAGGTCAAGATTGATGGATGTCAGGTTGCGGATAATTTGCTCGGGAGATTCTTCAAATGCAAAAAAGAGGCATCGTTCTTTTCTATCGCAGGAAGCATTCGCAAAATGCGCCGCTATACTGGTTTTGCCTGAGCCAGCAGTTCCGGAAACAAGAACGCTGCTTCCTTTGAAAAAACCTTTTCCACCGAGCATTTCGTCCAATGAAGGAATCCCTGATGAAACTCTCTCTGTTGAGACCTCATTAGACAATTTAAGGGAAGTAATGGGTAACACAGATATTCCATCCTTATCTATTAGAAAAGGATATTCATTGGTTCCATGTACAGAACCACGGTATTTTATAATTCTTAGCCTGCGTGTAGAAATCTGGTTTTCAATGCGGTGATCTAATAAAATGACACAGTCGGAAACATATTCTTCAAGTCCCTGGCGGGTTAATTTCCCCTCTCCTTTTTCACCGGTAATGATGGCGGTAACGCCTTTATCTTTTAACCACGAAAACAGTCGTCTCAATTCAGCTCTTAATATACCATGATTAGATAATCCCGCAAAAAGATTTTCAATTGTATCCAGTACAACTCTTTTAGCGCCAATACTATCGATAGCATAACCGAGCCTGATAAACAAACCCTCGAGGTCATATTCTCCTGTTTCTTCTATTTCGCTTCTATCAATATGAACATGATCTATTTTAATCTTTTTTTCTGCAATCAGTTTGTTGAGATCAAATCCCAGTGAAGCAACATTTACGGCCAGTTCTTCACTTTTTTCCTCAAATGCTACAAAAACGCCGGGTTCATTATAATTCATTGCGCCTTTTACTATAAATTCAATAGAAAAAATGGTTTTCCCGCTTCCCGCATCGCCGCAAATCAAAGTTGGACGCCCTTTTGGCAAACCTCCTTCTGTAATTTCATCCAAGCCATTTATGCCGGTTAATGTTTTGGGCATACCCTTATTTTCCATAGTTTTCTTTGAAGAAACTTTCATAAAATGATATTACTAATTTTTTTCACAATCATTGCAAAATAAAATAAAAATTAAAATACTCCAGCCATATTTGACAAGTTTACAACAAGGTAAACGAACCAACTTAAAAAAGCAAAAAAGTTATTTTCTTTAAACCCAGGATTAAGAAAATAATTGGTAAATAAGATAAAACTTCACAAAACTGCAAGGCTTTCCCCGCCGCTTTATGGCTTTATTATTGTTCCATAATATAAATGCGATCAGAATTATAAGCGGATCGTAAAACCGTTATAAATTTGATTGAAAAATGGAAGTTTGCGTAATTCGAACTTTTTGTTTCATAAAGCCGGGATTTTAAACGATATAATATGAACCATAAAAAAACATTGGTATTGGGTGCATCTGCAAATCCTTCCCGTTATAGCTATCTTGCTATTAATATGCTGCGCGAAAAAGGTCATGAAGTAACAGCAGTCGGAAGGCATACCGGAAAAGTGAATGATGTTGAAATTAAAGCCGAAGAACAGCCGATCGAAAACCTCGACACGGTAACGCTTTACCTGAACGCCAATAATCAAAAACCTTACTACGATTATATTTTTTCACTGAAACCAAAACGGATCATTTTCAACCCAGGTGCTGAAAACCAGGAACTTGCTGCACTTGCAAAGGAAAAAAGTATTTTACCGCAAAACGCCTGTACGTTGGTTTTACTAAGCACCGGGCAGTATTAGTACTTATTTCTTGAGTACTTTTTCGCAACTTTCTGCTATTCCGGCTACTTTTTCCGAAAAGTAAAATATTTTACAAGGATTGTCGTTTTATGCTCATCCAGGTTTATAAAACTAAAAAATCCATCTATGAAAATCGTGCATAAAATGCTGGCTTTATGCCTCATCCTGATCACTTCATATTCACTGCAGGCGCAGATGCTAACATCCAACAGGAGAAATTATTTTAATAAATATTCAGAAAAATTACCGGCAGCTACAAGCGAACTGGAAAAAGCATTCACCACTGCCGAAGGAGGAAAAGTGAAATTGGACTTTGGTGATTTTGCTTTTAACGGTGTTGTTACTTCTTCTATAAAAAGATATGACAATTTATACAGTGTTGTCATAAAAGCTCCTGGACTAAATAATACGATGTTGTGTATTTCCAAAAGGATAAATGATGATAAAACGGTTTCTTATGTAGGCCGTATCATCAATGAAAATTATGCAGACGGCTTTGAATTGAGAAAAGAAAACAGCGGCTATGCGATGAATAAAATAAGAACCGATGCAGTTATAGAAGATTATTAGTCTTAAAAAAGCTCTAACCGTTACCCTAAATAACGGCAATAATTTCTAAAACAATTACCATGAAAAAGATTCTACCTGTTTTTTTAACCCTGACCATGCTGGTGTCTTTAAAATCGTATTGTCTTCCTCAATTAAGCAGCCTTCCTTCTGCAAAAGCTACGATATTTTTTGATTTTGATGGGCAGACAGTAAGCGGAACTTCCTGGAACGGCGGCGCCACGTTTTATTGTGCTCCTGCAGCGTTGACAGATGCCCAGATTACCGAAATCTTTAATCGCGTATCAGAGGATTACCGCCCGTTTAATATAAATATCACTACCGATTCAACGGTGTTTTTAGCGGCGCCATTAACTCAAAGGATCCGCATAATTGTAACGCCAACCAGTAGCTGGTACCCTGGTGTAGGTGGTGTTTCTTTCACCGGTTCATTTGTCTGGGGCGACGATACTCCCGGATTTGTGTTCCCCGACAGGCTCAATAACAGTCCGAAAATTATCGCTGAATGTTGTACACACGAAAGCGGCCATACGGTTGGACTTTCACATCAGGCAAAATATAACGGAACCTGCACTTTGGTTTCCACTTATAATGAAGGTACAGGAGCCGGAGAAACAAGCTGGGCACCAGTTATGGGCAACAGTTATTACCGCAATTTGTCCGGATGGAACAATGGACCAACTCCGAGCGGATGTACCGCAGACCAGGATAATCTTTCAATAATAACCAGCAGAAACGGGTTTACTTATCGTCTGGATGATCACAGCGATGACCCAAATGTAAATCCTACACCTCTTAAAATTGTAAACACTCAATTTGTAGCAGATGGAATCATTACAACCAATACGGATAAAGACGCTTTTAAGATAAACCTACCTAAAGATGGATTGTTAAAGTTGAATGCCGATCCGTTTTCTGTAGGACCGAATAATGAAGGAGCTGATTTGGATATTCAACTGACTCTGTTGAATTCAAACCAGCAGGTTGTAAAAGTTTATAATCCGGATGACAAATTAAATGTAAGCATTGATACCACATTGATCGCCGGAGATTATTACGTAGTGGTAAACGGAACCGGGAATTCGAATACAACTAATTACGGCAGTCTGGGCTCCTATAGAATTGCGGGAGTATTTTCACCACTCACGGTTTTACCCATAAGCCAGGTGCTACTATCAGGTGAAGTTTCAAAAGGAAAACATGATTTGAGCTGGAGTATTATTTCCGATGAGCCTTTAAGAAACGTGTCAATTGAAAAGTCTGTTGATGGTTCCATTTTCAACACGCTTACAACCGTTTCCGTAGCAGATAAAAACTTTAATTATATACCATTAATCAAACAAAATATCTTTTACCGGTTAAAAGTAACTTCTATAACCGGACAGGTGTTTTATTCCAATATTATTCCATTGAAGCCGGTGGAAAATGTAGAAAATTCATTGTCCATAAGCACTCTGGTAAATTCAGAAATTATGGTCAGAGCTTCTCAAAACTACCAGTATCAATTGGCAGATATGAGCGGAAGAATCATCAAAACAGGAAATGCGGATGCCGGACTGACAACGATAAATATCAATAATTCTCCCAACGGAATTTATATCATGCAAATTATTTGTAACTCCCAAAGAACAACCCAAAGAATTGTAAAACTGTAAGGTAGATTCATGTGTAAGTTAGGGGCTAGCGTTAGGGGCTGGCCCCTTTTGTTTTTAGGAAGAGTATAACCGGAAAGGCAAAACATAAACAACAACTGGCATATTTCTTTGTTTGCTCAAGCTCATCAGCAAATTAGCACACATCAGCAAACCAACAAATAATCAGATTTTCCCATTATCTTTCACTTTTCAATCGCCAATAATATTACACACAAGTTTACCTTATCAGCAAACGAAAGATTAAAAAGCCGGAAAATTATTGAGCGGCTTTTTAAAGAAGGAAAATCATTTTCGCATTTTCCTTTCAGGGTTATTTATGTTGAAAATGAAAGTGCTGAAACTGCGCTGCAAGCTGGATTTACTGTAAGTGCCCGTAATTTTAAAAAGGCGATAGATAGGAACCGCATCAAACGCCTGATGAGGGAAGCTTATCGTTTACAAAAGAATCCATTAAGAGAACTTTTAGAGGCAAGTCGCAAACGCGTTGCTGTGTTTTTTATTTATACAGGAAATGAATTGCCGCAATATGATTTTGTTTTTGAGAAAATAAACAGCGCTCTTCAAAGGCTTGAAAAATTGCTGGCAGAATGAAATGAGGATTTATTTGTTTCTGACAATTTCTTTATTTTAAATCAGCGACAATATGGAACGTGCGGAACAAAAAGGAAAAATTACAGCCTTTATCACGATTTCATCTCCTCCAATTCTTTCTGCATTCTGAACATCTCATCTCTCAATCTGGCAGCTTCCATGAAATCCATATCTTTCGCGGCTTTTTCCATCATTTTTTTTATTTGGCCAATCGCTTTTTGCATTTGAGGAATGGTTTTATATTCTACCTGGTCTTCCGCAGCAATCATGTGGCTCGAATCGTCAATAGCGTATGGCGAATCTGTGGTTCCTTTTATATCAAGCACAGAAGTTTGTCCCATGATCTGATCTATTGATTTTGAAACAGTAGTTGGCGTGATATTATTTTCAATATTATACTGTATTTGTTTTTCTCTTCTGCGGTTTGTCTCATCTATCGTTTTTTGCATGCTCATTGTCATTTGATCCGCATAAAAAATGACCAGCCCATCGACGTTTCGGGCAGCTCTGCCCGCCGTTTGGGTAAGCGATCTTTCATTTCGCAAAAAACCTTCTTTATCCGCGTCCAAAATGGCCACCAGGGAAACTTCCGGCAGATCCAAACCTTCACGCAACAAATTGACGCCAACCAAAACATCAATTTCTCCCAACCGTAATTCGCGCAGAATTTCTATACGATCCAAAGTGTGTACTTCGCTGTGAATATATTTTGATTTAATGTTGATTCGATGAAGGTATTTATCCATTTCTTCCGCCATTCGTTTCGTCAATGTGGTAACCAAAACGCGATCGCCTCTAGATACTCTTTTATCAATTTCGTCGAGCAAATCATCAATCTGATTTATAGAAGGGCGAATTTCTATTGGCGGATCTAATAGACCTGTTGGTCTTACAACCTGTTCTACCACAATGCCGCCGGTTTTTTCCAACTCAAAATCGCCAGGAGTGGCACTCACAAATATCGTTTGATTCAACATTGATTCAAATTCATTAAAATTCAATGGGCGGTTATCTAAAGCAGAAGGCAAACGAAAACCATAATCCACCAAAACCAGTTTTCTCGAACGGTCGCCTCCATACATTCCGCTCACTTGGGGTATCGTTTGATGGCTTTCGTCAATAATGCATAAAAAATCGTTTGGAAAATAATCAAGCAGGCAAAACGGTCTTGTGCCGGGTTCTCTTCTGTCAAAAAATCTTGAATAATTTTCAACACCATTACAATAACCCAGTTCACGAATCATTTCCACATCGTAATTCACTCTTTCAGAAATGCGTTGCGCTTCAATATATTTTCCGATTTCCTTAAAATATTCTGTTTGCCGCGCGGACTCGTCCTGAATTTCATACAATATTTGCTGTAATTTATCTTTAGGTGCGATGTATAAATTCGCCGGAAAAATAGCTGCGTTTGCGACTTTACTGATTCTTTTGCCGGTACTTAATTCAAGAGTTTCGATACTTTCAATTTCATCACCAAAGAAAGTGATCCGGTATCCATTATCCATGTAAGGAAGATTGATATCAACGGTATCACCTTTTACACGAAAAGTACCTCTTGCAAAATCTCCCTGGGTTCGTGAATACAAACTATTAACCAATGAATGTAAAAATCCCTGCCGGCTGATAACCTGTCCTTCCTCAATGCGTATCACACCTTCAGCAAAGTCTTTTGGATTGCCAATTCCATAGATACAACTCACGCTAGCTACAACAATGATATCCCTTCTTCCCGTTAATAATTGAGATGTGGCTGCAAGCCTTAATTTATCCAGTTCTTCGTTGATGCTTAAATCTTTTTCAATATAAGTATCGCTCACGGGCATGTAAGCTTCCGGCTGGTAATAATCATAATAAGAAACAAAATAACCAACTGAATTATCCGGAAAAAATTGTCGGAATTCCCCATACAACTGCGCTACAAGCGTTTTGTTGTGGGTTAATACCAAAGTGGGCCGTTGTACATTTTGAATGACATTCGCCATGGTAAAAGTCTTGCCACTACCCGTTACTCCGAGTAAAGTCTGGTATTTCTCGCCTTCCAAAACTCCCTGAGTCAGTTGTGCAATTGCCTGCGGCTGATCGCCTGCCGGTTTATATGACGAATTTAATTTAAAAGGCATAATTTGGGGAATGCAAGTTACTTATGAATAAGTAAAAGAAAAGTAAAGAAAAGTGATCCAACGTTTGAATAACCAAGTATTTCGTATTTTCTACCTGTCACAAATTAGATTAAATTCGTACAAAAATTTTTATGGAATCCATTACTCTTCGGCAAAAATTGCATCATTTGATTGATACCACATCTGAAGATAAGCTTAAAGATATATATGATTCATTTCAAGAGGAAGAATACTCTGAAGACTTTAAGGCAATGCTCGATAACGAGTATAATACCTATCAAGAAGATGGTGAAGGTATCATGCGTCACGAATTAGAAAGTATGATAGCGCATTTGTTTAGTAAAGAAAAATAATAAGTGGGCTATAAAACTATTTTTAGGAAAAGAGCTGCAAAGGAGTATTTGAAATCTATTTCGTGGTATGCCGAAAGGAGTACCCAGGCGGCAGAAAGGTTTGTTTTAGCTGTTTCTGAAACATTAACTAAAATAGAAAATAATCCGGATCAGTTTCGTAAATCCTATAAAAAGTTTAGGGAAGCAAAGCCAAAAGCTTTTCCATTTAGTATTGTTTATTTCATTGATGAGAAAAAAGAGCTTATAGTGATAATCTCACTTTTTCATCAGAAGAGAAATCCTGCAAAAAAATTTAAACTTTGATTCAGCGTATGCGATTTATAAATTTTAGCGCATTTTATTTTTAGGTCAAATTACTTTAAAAGTGCTTTATAATTAAATCTACTTTCACTTTGCCTTACATTTTCTTTTCTTAACTTTTCGGCTTTAAAAATTCGTATCGTGTTTCTAAGAATTTTCTTTGCACTTTTAATCATGCTTGCATCAACTCAATTGTATGCTCAATATGACGTGCCGCTCTATACATCCTACACAACTGAAACAGCGCGCGCAAAAAGGAATGAACGGCTGATACAAAATTCTATAACGAAAAATTTATTATTGCCGTTATCGGATTCCACCGAAGAAAACTGGCAGGATGCGTTTGATGCGATGGAAGTAATGAATTATCATTCGCCTTTCGTGCAAAGTAAAGTGGAAGCTGCATTTGACAGTATCGAAGTAAGAAGCATTTCTTTTCAGAGAGCGCTGATGGAACTTGCTTATGCAAATTATCCGGGCAAATTTATCATGCAAACAAACGTTTTATTAGAGGAAACGACCGACCCAAAAATCTTTGCGATCTGCGCTGAATATTTATTGCAACATAAAAAAACAGATCCCGAAAAGCACATACTTTCAAAAAAACTACTTGAAAAGTTTACAGATACCGCTTACAAAAATCCGGTTCTTTTTATGCTAAGCACAAGGCTTAAACCTGCAGATGTGAACCAACAACCTGTTCATGAAGTTTTGAAAGAAATTTTAAACAAAAATTTCCTGCCCGGTCAAATAATTATGTACAGTTTCCAAAGAAAAGACCGTGATTATCCGGGAATGGTATTGATCAGAAACGCAGAAGGAAGTTTTGTAAGAGATTCATCCGGAAATTTTTTTCATATTCCTCAGTTGGCACGCAGTATCAGCAATCTTCCCGGATATTTGCGTAACGGAAATACGCCGCAGGGCATTTTTAAAATGTTTGGTTTTGGGGTTTCGATGAGCAACTTTATTGGACCAACAGCCAACGTTCAAATGGGGATGCCTGTAGAATTGAGCATTCAAAAATTTTATGACGATTCTACTATTTTAGATTCTGCCTGGACGATTGATTGGTATCAGAAATTAATTCCCAAAAAGCTTCAAAGCTATTTGCCTTTGTATGGTTCATATTATGCCGGACTTGCTGGAAGAAGCGAAATTATTGCACATGGCACAACGATTGAGCCGGACTATTATGCTGGTAAACCTTATTTTCCGTTAACACCCACGCAGGGTTGCCTTTGTACAAAGGAAATCTGGAATGGTAAAAGATTAGAAAGTGATCAGCAAAAATTAGTGAATGGATTGTTGAAAGCAGGCGGTGCAAACGGATATTGTGTGGTAATAGAAATTGATGATAAACGGGCGCCGGTAGCTATTAAGGATGTGTTGCCTTATTTGAAGAATTAAAATTTCAATGGACAAAGAAATAATTCGATTTTTAATTTTTAATAATCAATTCCAAGGAAAACAAATCAATAATTAAACATTCGATAATTGACTACAACTCCTTTAGCAGAGAGGCTTCGACCAACGACTTTAGATGGACTGATCGGGCAGGAACACCTGACGGGTAAAGGAAGTATTTTGCGAAATGCGATTGAAAATAAAACCATTCCTTCAATGATTTTGTGGGGACCGCCCGGAGTAGGAAAAACAACCATTGCAAATATTATTGCCCATACTTTACAACTTCCATTTTATACTTTAAGCGCAATTTCTGCAGGTGTGAAAGAAGTGAGGGAAGTGATCGAAAAGGCAAAACATGAACAAAATGCGATTTTATTTATTGATGAAATCCACCGGTTCAACAAAGGCCAGCAGGATGCTTTGCTTGGAGCTGTAGAAAAGGGAATTATCACTTTGATTGGCGCAACAACAGAGAATCCTTCCTTTGAAGTAAACAGTGCTTTACTAAGTCGATGCCAGGTTTATATTTTAAAATCGCTCGATAAGGAAGGTTTGATAAAATTGATTCATCATGCCATAAACGAAGACGATTTTCTTTCTAAAAAAAATATTGAAATCAAAGAAACAGAAGCACTGATTAATTTATCAGGAGGCGATGCAAGACGACTATTGAACCTTCTTGAGTTGACGGTTAACCAACTTTCATTAAATAAAAAACCGGATGAAAAAATTGTAATTGCGGATGATGTGGTCATTAATGCCGCACAACAAAAAGTAGCGCTTTATGATAAAAAAGGCGAGCAGCATTATGATATTATCTCGGCATTTATCAAATCAATTCGTGGCAGCGATCCGAATGCGGCTGTGTACTGGATGGCGCGTATGATTGAAGGCGGTGAAGACGTAAAATTTATCGCCCGACGAATGGTTATCCTGGCAAGTGAAGACATTGGCAATGCAAATCCCACAGCGCTGGTGTTAGCCACGAACACTTTCCAGGCGGTGAACATGATTGGCTATCCGGAAGCAAGGATCATTTTATCGCAATGTGCTACTTATCTCGCTTCTTCTCCGAAAAGTAATGCCAGCCTTGAAGCGATTGGAAAAGCACAGACGCTCGTAAAACAATATGGTGATTTGCCGGTTCCTTTGGCAATCAGAAATGCACGGACAAAACTGATGAAAAATTTAGATTACGGAAAAAATTATCAGTACGCCCATAGTTTTGAAAACAATTTTGCCAATATGGAATTTCTTCCGGATGAAATAAAAAATACCCTTTTATATAACCCCGGAAACAATGCCAGAGAAGAAGAATTGAGAAAATTTCTAAAGCTAAGATGGAAAGAAAAGTATGGATATTGAGATGAGAAGTTTGCGAACGTTCATATTGATTTAGATTGAGGACTTTTTTCTGAAAGATGAAAATTCAATTCATTTTACAATTATATTTGCCTAAAATTTTTTCTGATGGATAATACTCAGCCTGTTGGTAAATATTGGATTGCTTTTGTAATTTCTGCT
>JBQCFI010000368.1:0-4172 GCA_051959325.1 Ginsengibacter sp.
GAATCGCATGCTTTTAAAATTTCATTTTCAGAAATGATTAGTGGTGGCACGATGCGTAAACTTTCTGATGCGAATAAAAACCAGTCAGAAAAAATACCTACTTCCAAAAGCGCATCGATGACTTTTTTGTTTTGCTCAAAATCTTCAAAGTCAAGCGCAATCATCAATCCACGGCTCCTGATATTTTTTATTTTTCGATGTTGAAGATTATCGAGGAATATTTTTTCTTTGTCAAAAACCGTTTCAATAATCTTTTCTTCCAGTAAATATTGCATCGCGGCATTGCCTGCAGCACAACAAACCGGGTGCCCACCAAAAGTATTGATATGTCCTAATACCGGATTATTGGTGAATGAGTCCATGAGTTTTTTATCTGTGATAAAAGCGCCTAACGGCATGCCGCCGCCCAAGGCTTTGCCTAATAATAATACATCGGGAACAACATCAAATTGCTCAAACGCCCAAAGTGTTCCATTCCTTCCAAAGCCGCACTGAATCTCATCAAGGATCAATAAAGTTGCTGTCTGTGTACATTTTTTTCTCAATGCCTGCATCCATTTTTTTTCAGGCACAATTACGCCGGCTTCAGCCTGGATTGTTTCTGCAATTACGCACGCAGTTTCTTCTGTGATAGCATTAAGGCTTTCAAAATTATTATAATCGAGGTGCAAAATATCCGGCAATAAAGGTCGAAAAGCATTTCTCCAATATTCATCGCCAATGATGCTCAAAGAGCCTTGTGTACTTCCGTGGTATGAATTTTTAAAAGCCGCAATTTGCGTTCTGCCGGTAAAACGCTTTGCCAGTTTCATCGCTCCTTCTGTGGCTTCTGTTCCCGAGGCGGTAAAAAAAACAGCGTTTAGTGAGGATGGTAAATGATCAGTGAGCAATTTTGCATAAGCAGTTTGAGGAGATAAAACCAGTTCGCCATTTACCATCACATGCATAAAATTCTCCGCCTGCTTTTTGATCGCATCAAAAACTTTTTGGTTTCCATGACCAATATTACAAACGCTGATGCCGCCAATCAGATCGATATATTCTTTATCATTTACATCATACAATTTACTGCCACTTGCCCGTACAATTTCGAGTGCAAGCGGATTTGGTGATGTTTGCCCAATGTGATTTAAAAATATTTGCCGATTGGTCATTTGAAATAAAATAAAGAATACAAATCTTGAATATTTGTTGTTTTGCTGTTCATAAAACCGTTAAACCCGGCTATGAAAATCTATTTCTCATCCAAAACCTTTTTATATAAATTCTCATATTGAGGAACAATATTGTCAATATCAAATTTCATTGCTTGTTCCAATGCATTTTGTTTCATCTTTTCGAAAGCATTTTCATCTGATAATATTTTAATGATATTGTTACTCATATCTTCCACATCACCAACATTGCTCAGAAATCCGGTAACGCCGTTAATATTTATTTCAGGCAGACCGCCAACGTTGGTAGAAATCACGGGAACCGCTGCTGCCATAGCTTCCAGCGCTACAAGTCCAAAACTTTCATATTCACTTGGCAATAAAAAAAGATCTGAAATCGCCAAAATTTCTTCCATTTCTTCCTGCCGTCCGAGGAATCTGATATCTGTACGAACACAGGTTTTTCTGCAAAGATCTTCAATGAAAGAACGTTCAGGGCCGTCACCGACAAACAATAACTTAGAAGGGATTTTTTTATTTACTTTTTCAAAAATGTGTACTACATCCTGCACTCTTTTTATTTTTCTAAAATTTGAAGCATGCAATAAAATCTTTTCATTATTTGGTGCAATTAGCTGTTTGAAAGGCGTAACCGGTTTTTTATTAAAACGTTTGGCATCAACAAAGTTATAAATCACTTCAATGTCTTTCTCCATCTTAAAATTCTTATAGGTTTCGTCGCGCAAATTCTTTGAAACAGCAGTAATGGCGGCACTTTCATTCATAGAAAAAGTAACCACCGGTGAATACGTTTTATCTCTTCCGACCAACGTAATATCGGTTCCATGCAATGTAGTAATTACAGGAATGTTGACACCCTCTTTCAAAAGAATTTGCCTGGCCATATAAGCAGCAGAAGCGTGAGGAATTGCATAATGTACATGCAGCAAATCTATTTTTTGATTGATGATCACATCGACCATCGTACTGGCCAGTGCAGTTTCATAAGGCGGATAATCAAACAACGGATAAGTAGGCACGCTCACCTCATGATAAAAAATATTTGCATGGAAACCGCCAAGTCTTACCGGTTGCTGGTAAGTAATAAAATGAATGTTATGTCCTTTTTCTGCTAACGCTTTTCCCAATTCCGTCGCTAATACGCCACTTCCTCCAAATGTTGGATAACATACAATTCCTATGTTCATAAATTTTATTTTAAGGGCAATTATTGAAAATTAAAACGATGCAATTTACAACATCTTTAAAGCTGGATTTTTGCTGTGCCTAAATCAATGTTTTTCGCGGAATGTTTATGTTTGTGCAAAATTTCATCATGAAAAAATATCTTTTGCCCATAATCGGAATCATTATTGTGTTCCTGGTTATTTTTTTTGTAGCAAGATATAATTACACTTATAGCGAAGGAAACCGGGCGGGCAGATTAATTAAGTTTTCGAAACAGGGATTTATGTTTAAAACTTATGAAGGTGAAATGAACCTGGGTGGCGTTACTAATGCAGCAAACAATAGCATGATGATGAACTATATGTGGGATTTTTCTGTTACCAACCAGTCTGTAGCCGATAGTTTATTGAAGCTGGAAGGGAAAGAAATCAGTGTCCATTACAAAGAAAAAATGGCGAAGCTTCCATGGCGCGGGGATACCAAATACATTGTGGACCGGATTGTAGAAGTGCGATCGGACAAAGGATATTGAAACTTTTTTGAAAATTTAATTATTTAAATGAGCCATTTATTTACAACTGATAGCATTATCAGTTTTTTTATACTCGTAATTCTTGAAATCATTCTCGGCGTTGATAATGTAATTTTTGTGAGCATTATCATTAACCGGCTGCCAAAAGAAAAACATAAAAAGGCAAGGCTGGCATGGGTGATTCTTGGTTCTATCGTTAGAAGCGTTTTATTGCTCGGGCTTGGATGGTTATTGGCACAAAAAGGGAAAGCAGTATTTACCATTTTTGACAAAGGCTTTGACCTGGCAAGCATTGTAATGTTGGCGGGAGGTATATTTTTGATTTACAAATCCGTTCATGAGATTCATCAAAAATTAGAAGGAGAAGATCCAAATACATTGAAACCAAAAGCCAAGTCACTCGGTTTTTCACAGGCAATTTCTCAAATTGTTTTGATCGATATGGTCTTTTCTTTTGACAGCGTGATCACTGCTGGTGGTACCGCGAAGCATGTGGAGGTGATGATCGCCGCCGTAATTATTGCCATGATCATTATGTTTTCATTCAGCCCTTATATTGCTGCTTTTATTCACAAACATCCGACATTTAAAATGCTGGCGCTTTCGTTTTTAGTGATGATTGGTTTAAGCTTGGTAATAGAAGGTTGGGCAGCGGACAAAGCAGAAGAATTACACCTCAAAAATTATATTTATTTCGGAATGGCCTTTTCTTTTATTGTTGAGGTGTTGAACATGGTTATGATCAAAAGACAAAATAAAAGAGTCGTGCAATTGGATGAACCCGAGTTGATGGAATAGTAAATAAAGAAATAATGAATATTTAGACCTCATCTCTGATGTAATGATGGTTCAATTAATCAAGTCGAAGTTATGATTTCAAAATCTTCTTCACAATGGTAGGACCTTCATAAATAAAACCTGTCCAAACTTGTATGAGGTCTGCGCCATTTTCAAATTTTTCTTTTGCATCCTTTGCGTCAAAAATGCCTCCGCTGCTGATGACGGGAATAGTCCCTTTCGTGCGCTGATGAATATACCTAGTAATTCGTGTTGCTTCTTCCCGTAAAGGTTTTCCACTCAGGCCACCGGAACCAATTTCAAAAATTTCTTTTTCAGAGGTGATTAAATTGTTTCGCCTGATCGTTGTATTTGCTGCTACCAATCCGTCTAATTTTATTTCCATTGCGAGGTCAACAATATCATCCAGGTCGTGCTGATTCAAATCAGGAGAAATTTTTAAGAGCAAAGGCTTTTGAATATTTTTTTCTTGATTGATTTGTTGAAGATTCGTAAGAATC
>JBQCFI010000369.1:0-4249 GCA_051959325.1 Ginsengibacter sp.
CAAAAGGCGGCGGTCCCTACCAAATAAAGTTTTTGGGACATGATACCCTTACTTTGAATGATGTATGGCTCGGTGAAGTGTGGGTTTGCTCCGGCCAGTCGAATATGGAATTTACTTACAACTGGCGAAAGACAAAAGACGTAGCAGCCGATTTTCCAACCTGCAATCAATACCAACTGCATTTTTTTCAAATACCCAAAACAACAGCATTGGCACCCCAGGAAAATTGCGACGGCAACTGGAAAAATTGTGATTCAAACACTGTAAAGAATTTCAGCGCGGTGGCTTATTTTTTTGGAAAGATGCTGAATCAAAACCTGCACGTCCCCATCGGGCTCATTTCTTCCAATTGGGGCGGCACTCCTGCAGAAACATGGACGCCGGATAGTATTGTAAACGATAATCCGGTACTCAAAGCGGGGCAGGAAAAACTTAAAGTAAGTCCCTGGTGGCCGGTAGGAGCGGGACTGGCTTACAACGCGATGATCGCACCACTTACCAACTTTAATATCTCGGGCACGATCTGGTACCAGGGCGAATCGAACGTCGATACTTACAGCACTTATGCCGAATTGTTCAAAGACATGATCACCTCATGGAGAAAGGCCTGGAATGAGGAGTTCCCTTTTTATTTTGTGCAGATTGCTCCCTTCAAATATGGCAACAATGAAAATGCCGCTTATTTACGACAGGCACAGGCGGATGCTTTGGTTTTGCCGAAAACAGGGATGGTGGTTACGTCTGATCTCGTGTCAGATACGAATGATATTCATCCGCACGATAAACACGATGTAGGATACCGGCTTGCGGAAATTGCTTTGAACGAAACCTACGGACAGAAACAGTTTGATCACTTTTCCCCAATGTATGTTTCATCACACCGCGAAGGCAATAAAGCGGTCATAGAGCTGAGCAATGCGGCAAAAGGATTTATGGTGAAAGGCGGCCCAATAAAAGATTTGTACATCGCCGGGAAAGACAGTATTTATTATCCTGCTGAAGTAAAATTAGCACCGGATAAAATTACCGTTTACAACAAGAAAGTTGCTGAACCGGCGTTTGTAAAATACGGTTTCAACAATACGCAAATGGGCAATTTATTCAATAAAGAAAATCTGCCTGTAGCGCCTTTCCAAATTGACGTCAAATAATTGTTTAAACTGTTATAAAAAAATACCATCAAAAGCGGAAACTGGAACTTATGAAAGGATGAATGGCGGTTAAGTTACTAAGTTAATAAGCCTGAACAATTTTCTTTAAAAAAAGACGTATCTAACTTCTTACGTCAAATATTCTCTCTTCGGTCAATAGGGTAATAAGGTTGGTTAAGGCGAAACCATAGTGAGTTACTAAGGTTATAAGTTGAGCTATGTTCTCTTAAAAAACATCCACGGATTTTGAGGACCATTTTTTACAAGACGTGCCATTTATCAAACTCAATTCACCTGTCACGCTTTTCCATGAATCCTGAAATTATTACCCCAAACCGTATTCACCTTAGTAACAAAGCACCTCTTTGATAATCTACGTTATTACCTTCTTACTGGCAAATATCCTCTTCGGTCAATAAGGTAATAAGGTTGGATGAAGGTGGAGCGATGGTGAGTTACTAAGGTAATAAGGTTGAATAATTTTTTAAAAAAAATGATCCACCGATTTCGAGAATCATTTATTACAACACGTGCTATTTACCGAACTCAATTCACCGTTCACGCTTTATGATGTATCCTGAAATTATTACCCCAAACCTTATTCACCTTAGTAACCAAGTACCTCTTTGATAATCCACCTTATTACCTTATTAGTCAAATATTCTCGCGGTTAATAAGATAGTAACGTTCGCTAAGGGGCGGCGATAGTAAGATACTAAGGCAATAAGGTTAAAATATTGTCTCTAAAAAAAGATCGACGGAGTTTGAGAACCATTAATTACAACACGTGCTATTTACTAAACTCAATTCACCGCTCACGCTTTACAATGTATCCTGAAATTTTTACCCCAAACCTTATTCACCTTAGTAACAAAGCACCTCTTTGATTCTCCAGTTTGTTAGCTTCTTAGCACCGTTCACGATTCACCTAAACACCACTATCCCTACTCCCAACAGAGTCCCTCCCTATACTTACCAATAATAAACTGCTCTACCCGTGCTTTATTAGCGCACGGGTAGAGCACCGGGTCGCATACAGGTATAGGGCGTTCAGCCAATAAAAGTATATGGAACATAAACTAAACAAATCAAAATATCATGGCTAAAGTAACAGACGTGTTTTTAAATGGTACTATCGGAAATGTGGTGTTTTACCGCCGCATGGGAACGCAATGCGCCCGGACAAGGGCGTTGAATGTGAAGCAATCGGCAGCAACAAAAATAAGATCCGGAAATTTTGGTATTGCAGCAAGGGCCGGCAAAACCTTGAGAAGTGGGCTGATGCCCTCTATGCCGAATGCAACAGACCGCAGCATGCAAAACAGGTTTTCCGGTGCCATATCCAAATGGCTCGGCACATCAGCGATTGACGAATTGCCAGCAACGGATGCAGTACCTTTTTTAAGCGCGCTTGAGTTTACAAAAGAGCAACCGGTAAGGCAAAGGTTTAAAGTACCTTTTAGCGTCAGCGTACCGCAGGCAAACGTGGTGACCGTAAGCATCGATCCTTTTATCCCCTCTGAGCAAATTGTTGCGCCGGCGGGTACGAAGCTGGTAACACTGGTGATCTCTGTTTCCGGATGCCTGCTGAAAACAGCCGAGCCGACCGGCAGTGAAACGCATACAATAGACATTCCTTATAACGATACCACTGTTGCCGCACAGGTGCTTGAGTTTCATGTGAACACGCCTTCACAAAGCCTTGTGGTTACTGCTGCGCGGCTGATCTATAAAAGATTTGAATACAATACCTGGGTGCAGATCAATAAGGAAGCGTTTGTGCCTGCGGGGGTTATGGATGCAAGCTATCTGGGTTAAAAATTTTGAACAAGCGCGTGAGGATAAAGGTCATGTAGCAGCATTAATTAGGTCATAGCAACATTAAAGCCACCTTACGCCAGCTACATGTAACAAATAAAGATTTGGTACACATTGTAAGGTCTGTAGCTGATATTGGCGGCTTATCAAGGGGATAAGAGCTGTATTTACGAAAGATATATTCCTTTAATAGGTACTTCGCAAAAGTGATATAAATCGCTGGTAATGAATAAAACAATATTTTTTCGAATATAACTTTATATGTTCGTACTTTCGGAAATACAAACGTAAGCGGCAAGTGTAAACCGACCCTAAGACCAACAGACAACCATTAAATGCAGAAAATAGACAAAGACACATTTTTACGAAGTTTTAAAGTGCTTTCAAATCAATCATTTGATTTGTTTCTTGGAGCAGGTGCATCTATTTCTTCTGGCATTCATTCGGGTAGCGATTTGGTTTGCCTTTTCAAACGGGAGTTGCTAAGTGTTAGCGGAAAAATAAACGGCAAAAAATTTCAAGACTTAAAAGTTGAAGCAAATAAGAAAGTAATTCAAAGCTACTTTGTTGAAGAAGATTCAAAAACAACAAATCCGTATTCCTACTATTTTGAAAAGTGCTATCCTGACCCTTTAGTAAGACAGGAGTTTTTAACCAATATGGTACGAGATAAAAAACCTTCTATCGGTTTTATGTGCCTTTCGGCTTTGGTAGGCCAGCAAAAATTAAATACTGTTTGGACAACCAATTTTGATGACTTGATTGAAAGAGCCATCAATAAACTGGATATAAGTTGTCAAGTTGTTTCACCCGAAAATGCAAAATCGGTTCAGAATTTCAGAAATGACATTCCCACAGTTGTAAAACTTCACGGAGATTTCCGCTATGATGCTTTGCAAAATACAGACGAAGAATTGCAGAAATTAGAAGATAACCTACATCACTATTTTTTAGATGCTTCCGCAAAAAGAGGATTGCTCGTAGTTGGTTATTCTGGAAGTGACGAATCGGTATTACAAACACTTGAAAAAGCATTGGAAAAACCAAACGCATTTCCGAAAGGATTAATTTGGTGCATTCCAAAAGATATTAATCCAAGTGAACGATTGTCAAAACTTATAGAGAAAGCCAATACTCAAAATCAGCGTTCGGGCTTTATGGTTATTGATAGCTTTGATTATTTTCTACACGAACTTTATAGCGTTTGTGAATTGAAAAACGAACAAATTGACTCCATCGCCAAAGAACGATTTGAGCAAAGAAGTTTTTTCAGACTTACA
>JBQCFI010000370.1:0-5450 GCA_051959325.1 Ginsengibacter sp.
ATAATTGCGGCCACATTAGAGTTACTGGTATCTCCAACAGTAGTGCTGTTTACCAACGCAAAACCATTTACTAGTGCGCGCGCGTTTACCAAACCTCTTGCATTTACAAGAGCCCTGGCATTTACTAACGCCCTTGCATTTACTAAAGCCCTTGCACTTACTAAAGTCGCTGTATCGGGTGAGACTTCATAATTAAAAACAGATGCGGTGGCAACATCTACCAGGCTCGTTGTGTCGTATACGGTAGCTCCATTCACCAATGCTCTCGCATTGACAAGTGCCCGGGCGTTAACCAAAGCTCTCGCACTGACTAAAAAACTCAGGTTCGTTAAATCGGAATTTACCAAAGCTCTCGCATTTACCAAAGCACGAGCATCTACAAGGGCCACAGCATTTGTAACCAGGTTTTGCCGATAATCAGATTCTAAAGAATTCAGAAATGAAGATCTGTCTGCGTTGTCTATTAATGAATCGCCATAAGAAAAGTTATAACTGAACCCGGCGATTTTATCGCCGTAAGTAAGCGTAGTATCTCGCGGAGTGATAACAAGAGGCATAGGTCTAACAGAAAGTACACCGGTATTGAACACATACTTGTAAAGCTCATTGAGCGCAATAAAAGTTGTATCTCCTGAAGCAAAAGTTTTCATGGAAGGCTTAATAATATATAAACCGACATTACTCATATTTGTTGCTGTAGTTGTATAATTTATTGTATCAAGGCCTAGCTGTTGTAATGTCAGGCCTGTTTGCGCTAATGGAACACTATCTACTAAAATGCTGGAGGAAAACGATGGAATTTTTTCGCCATACTTTTTCGTTTCATTATTTACAGTAATTGTAATGACTTTTTTGATTGGTGAAAAGAAAAACAAGGAATCGGAATAGCCGCCATCTAATCCACTTGTCGAAACCGGTGCAGTATAAACCTGTATGGCAGGATTACCAGTGAATGCAGGAATTGCAGCGATAGCTTCTGTATTATTTATCGGTGTAGTTGGTACAGGATTTCCGCGGAACAAAACTTTTGAATCAGGATCCAGGAAGTTTCCTTGAACGGTAATATTAATCGGTTGAGTTCCTGGTTTAATAGTAGTGTCGGACAATAATAGTTTCGTTAATATAGGCTTTGGAGTAGCAAAAGTTCTCATCGCGGCATCTGCCTGTATCAAACCATAACCAGTAGTGAAATCAAAACCTGGTGCCCACATATCTTTTGCAGTCCGTTCCATCAGTGAGCGGATACTGTCGGGACCGGCTATTTCATTTGCAAATTTTTTCTTGCCTTCAATTAACAAAGCGGCAACAGCAGCAGCGTGAGGAGCGGCTGCAGAAGTTCCGAAAAAGTTAGGAAATGCATCGCCATCAATATTCACTCCTCCCATATTTACCGTTGTATTCACTCCATTGGGAGCACAAAATTCCGGTTTGTTTCGAACCACACCATTTACCAATGTGCCTCCCGTTGATGAGAAAGAAGCAATAGTTGGAGGATTGACTCCGTAAGCAGGAGTATTTGAAAAAAGGACTGCCCCCACCGCCATCGCGCCATCAGCATTTGCCTGGCCTACGATTGTAGAATTTCCAGAATTAAATTTACTGACAACACCATTGCCACGGAAGAATACATATTTGAATCTAACATCACCAGTACCCGAAGCACGTATAATAATAATATTAGTTTGAGTGGTTTGCGTTACGGTAAAAGGAAGTACCTCAATAGGATCACCACCTATATTATTGCGGTTGAATCCAAATAAAGCATTTCCGTTGTTATCCGTCAGGTAAATATCAAGATCATTTTGGGTTCCGGCAGAGGTTTTGCCTGAAGAATAAATACCGTCCTGCCACTGAAGTACTAAAGTATAAGTGCCAGGCTGAAGTGTAATAGTTTGATAAATATCACCTCCTCCAAAATTGTGTGCCGTACCCGAAATGCCCGTTGGAGCCGGAGCCGCATTAAAAACTCCTTCATAAGATTGATTGCCATAATTACCAGCTGCTGAAAAGTAAGCGACGCCGTTTGCAGCAGCAGAATCAACAGCCTGTGCTACAATTCCATCCTGGTAAAAAGGCTCGGTAATATAAGTAATATCATCCACTATTACATTACAACTATCTTCCTGCAACTGTTTTATACCAAGGGCAAAATCACTTGCATTAACAAAGCCGGTTCTGAATGCCAGCTTTGCACCCGGAGCTACATCATGAACTATTTGCAACATTGCCCTCCCTTCATCCGATGCCTGGCCATAAGGATATTCCTTCAATACTTCCACCGGGGAAGGGTAACCTGCATTTCCAATCCCGGGAAGGTCGCCGTTGATCACATCTGTTTGCGCAGGATTACCGGCAATGGTATTATAGGAATTTGAAATCACTCCTACTTTTACACCGGCGCCAGTTAACCCATAACCTTCGCGTACCAAGTAAGACTGTATGGCTGTATCTCCCTGGCTGTTTACAATGCCGGAATTTCCAATGGATGGGAAGATAGGACGACAATAATCGATTAAATCAGGCAAACTATCTAATTTCAACAAGTGATTTATTGGGTACTTACCAGAAATTATTAAAGTATTCGGGCCGTTATCAATCAGATCAGTCATCCCATATTCCGGTGTCTGCAACAGCGATAACAACTGCTGGTATTTACCTTGAAGTGAGATTACTTCTATCAGTACACTGTCATGCCTGAGGATGAAAATATTTTGTGTAGAGTCAGTAATATTTCCAAAATTCTCAGCCAGTGAATTCAATTCTGCACCAATAAGATTTCTGATTTTGCCTCCCTCAGGTGGTGGGTAATAAGGTAAAATGCAATTGCTAAAAGTCACAACTGCTGTATCTGTTGCAGAGCAACCGCCATTAGGATTTGTTACGGTCAATACATAAGTACCAACAGCATCAACGGTCGGCGTTAACGTACCATTTCCAGACAATATATGACCGTTGTTAAGTGCAGTCCAGTTATATTCCAAACCCTCAGTAGAACCGCTTCCATCCAATTGAACAGTAGAAGTTGAACAACTTAAGATTTTGTCACTTCCTGCCTTTGCCACAGGAGTACTGCATTGCGCAGATTCAGCAAAAGGCGCGTAATAAATAGTAACATTGTTTTGAATATTAATCTTGCTGGCACTAAATAAAGCCCCGGTATAGAAACATTTACCCGAACCGGAACCAATGTTTATTCCACCGAAAGGAGCCCACACAGTACCCAGCCATTTTGAGAGTGATCCGTTACCTGAAGATCCATTATTGATATTCCAGGAAAATTTTCCCAGTGAATTGCTTGAACCGTCTCCATGAGTTTCTGTATAAATGCGTGATGCATCGCCTCCATTGATGGTGCTTGCATTTACTTTGTTTAGATTCACATCACCATACACATAAACTTTTATAGTACCGGTAGCATCATTTTTAAAATCAAAAACAAAACTATTATTGCCGGAATTCTTAATCGATTTAAAAATATAAATTCCGGTCCCTGATAATGTAATTGTTTTATTGTTTCCCAAGGCAATATTGCCATAGGCACCAGGAGTAATCGTTTGTGTGGAATTAATATCCACAGTTCCGGCATCAGGAAAAGTAGTGATCGCAGGCATTTGTGGAAGAACGGGAATAACGGGAGTACCTGTAACAATTCCGCCGTTGGGGACTGGCCCATTGTACATAGTTCCGACAGGATGTGTTATTGTACCACTTATTGTACCACCGGCAATTACGATATTACCATTTACATCGATGTTGCCACCTACCGAAATCCCTGAACCGGCACTTAAAATTGTACCTGATAAATTATCCCCATTTGCGCAGGCAATTTTGCCTCCTATCACGTTATTATTGTCAAGGTATATTGTGCCTCCACTGTAAATATTCCCGGTAACTGTTAAATTGCCTGATGAGGTTAGTGATGTAATTGCGCCCACTGAGCCATTGTACAATGAGGACGAAGTGCCAAATTGAACGGTCTTCCCAAATAGCACAAAGTCACTTGTTTTTAAATTTTGACTAAAAGAAACAGAAGGAAATTCGAAAATTATAAATAGAAGCAGCAAACATTTGAATGTAATCCGGGTACGTAATTTTTTTTTCATAAAACAATTTTTAGGAGCATAACAGATAGCTCCGGTTTTAGATGTTTGACAGAATAGCAACAAATACAGAAGTAGTCTTTAACGTTTAACCGTTAATATTTAATACTTGATAAAGAAAATGCAACGGGTAACAGAAGTTTTTGGAGAGAAATTGGATGCAGTAAATTTATAAATATATTGCCTTCCAAAAAAATTATTTTTGATTCAACACCCTGTTGAGAAGTAACCAACTTCAAATTAAAGAATGAAAAATTTAAACCAAGAAGTAACAATCACACAAAGAAATAAAAATGTGGCTGTACTCGAGTAAAAGGATAAATAAGTTGATTTAATATTTTGCTGTAATGATATTTATTTCATGTAATTTCTCAAAAAGAAAATGACTCAAAAAGATATTTCAAATTCGAGGCTCGTATCCCAGGGAATTACTGATCCAATCTGCGATTCACCTAAAGAAATTGTAAACTGGATGGGCGGCTTGCAGGCCCAGGATTTTAATATGGCCAAATGGGCAATTGGTGTTCGTTTAAGAAATTCAACGGAGCAAAAGATAGATGTGGCCATCGATTCAGCCGAAATAATGCGAATACATGTGCTGAGGCCAACATGGCATTTTATTTCTGCAGACGATATTTATTGGATGTTGGACTTAACAGCTTCAAGAATATTATCTTCAATGAAAAGAAGAAATAAACAGTTGGAACTTTCATCCAACGTTTTGAAAAAAGCAAATAAAATAATTGAGAAAATGCTAATCGGAAATAAGAATTTACCGCGAACGGAATTGGTAAATGAAATAAACAAGGCAAAGATAAAAACCGATAATAACCGCGCTTCTCACATTCTTTTGAACGCAGAATTAGAAGGACTTATTTGCAGCGGCAAAATGAAAGAAAAGCAACCAACCTATGCATTGTTGAATGAGAGAGTAGAAAGGCCAAAACCAATAAAAAAAGAAGAAGGCTTATACAAACTTGCCACCAAATACTTCCAAAGCCACTTCCCCGCTACATTACGGGATTTTTGCTGGTGGTCTGGTTTATCATTTTCTGATGCAAAACAAGCTTTAGAATCGATAAAAGATCATTTTATTTGTGAAAAACTCAATGAACAGGAATATTGGTTGCCGAATTCTTTCGCCTTTGCAAAAAATACTAAAGAATCTGCTTTTTTATTGCCAGCGTTCGACGAATTTTTAATCAGTTAAAAGATAGGAGTGCAACAATTTTACAAAAACATGAGGGTAAAACATTTTCAAATAATGGGATCTTTTGGCCAACTATTGTTATCAATGGACAAGTAAAAGGACTTTGGAAACGTCAAATAAAAAAAGATACAGTTGTTATT
>JBQCFI010000371.1:0-17465 GCA_051959325.1 Ginsengibacter sp.
ACTTAAAACATATCCTATCGGTAATTTTTCTTCTCCTTTATTCAACCATTTTTCAAGATGGGTTTTTAATGAGTCAGCATTATTGATTTGAATTAATTCTCCACGATCTTCCATCGCTTTGTACCAGGAAAGTTGTCCCTGCGTTTGTGCCCACGCTTGGTCCTGCGAATTCCAACCTTGTAATTTACTTTCCGGTTTTACAAATCTTGCAATCAAAGTAGCGACACAAATTCCGATATTTCCTTTCCGCATTTCGGAAAAAGAAACGGTTCCATTTCCCCGGTCGGGTTTATCTTTTAGTCCCTTTTCCCGGTCACGAATTTCTTCCAAAGGCCGCGTCAAATCTCGATTCCATTCCATAGCATTCATACTGAGATCGAGATGAGCGTCTAAAATTAATTGAGACATTCAGGTCTTTATTAAATTGTAATTTTCTTTTTTCTTGCAATAACATTCCACTTGTCTACCACTTTTCCATTCTCCACAACAACCGCTTCATCATACAAAGCAACTGTCGGGCAAATATGATAAGGCACTCCATACAACACAGCACCGACATGAAGATTTTGCCAGTCTTTTACTTGCACAACCAAATGTTCTTCGCTTTGTGATTTCACTTCATAATCAGATAAATTCAGAAAAAATATTCTTTTATTAATTGGATTTTCTGCAGCAACAGATTTGTGTCCAAGGTCGGTTGTAACCAGCCCCGGCGCTGGTTTTGAGATAATTCTTGTCATTAAAACCGCGGCAAATTCAAACGGTTGTTCTGCTAATAATTGATCATATCCATAATCCCAAAGCAAACAAGTTCCCGGGCTGCAATCAACTTCGTTATTCAATGCGTGAACCGTAAAAGTCGGCGTTCCTCCTGCAATAATTTTTACATTTTGCAAATGGGAATTTGCCATTATTTGTTTCTTTACTGCATTTACTTTTTCAAATCCTTTTTGGCATTGCTCTTTTCTCAATTCAAAATCTGCTTCACGAATGTTGCCGTCATAAAGATGCAAACCTTCAAATCGAAGATTGGGAAGCTTTTGAATTTGCAAAAACAGATCTAAAATTTGTTCCGGCGCAATTCCTGTTCGATGCATTCCGGCATCTACATCAATAAAAACATTTGCTTTCAGATTCTCTTCTTGAAATAATTCATTCAGCATTCTTGCTGAACCAACATTATCAATCAAAGAAGCAAAATGAATGTGAGGATATTTTTTAATGAGCGTAATAAAACGCTTCGCTTTTGTAAAATTCAATTGGTAGGCAAGAAGAATGTTTTTAGTCTCTGCTTCTGCAAGCATTTCTGCTTCAGCGACAGTTGCACATTTAAATTGGGAAATACCTGCCTTTAATTGCATCTTCACAATCTCTGCCATCTTGTGAGTTTTTATATGTGGCACAAGCAATTTTGCATCGCCTGCAATGTCAATCATTGTTTGAATATTTTGGGCAACACGATCTTTATAAATCAGCAAAGCAGGAGAGTCAATTTCGTCTGGATAATTTAATTCGTACCAGTTTTTTTCATTCATCTGTAAAATAATATTTAGTCTAATTCAAAAATCGCTTCTATTTCTACAGGAATATTTCCTGGCAAAGAACCCATGCCCACTGCGCTTCTTACCCCAATTCCGTCCTCACCCCAGATTTGCGCAAACAACTCGCTGCATCCATTGATTACATAAGGTTGTTGTTCAAAATCAAGCGTACAATTTACCATCCCAAAGACTTTTATCACGCGCTTTATTTTATCCAGGCTTCCAAGTCCTGCTTTCAGAGTTGCTAATATCGTTAATCCGGTTTGCCGGGCTGCAAGCTTTGCTGCATCTGCATTTATATCAAACCCTACCTTTCCTTTTATCAACGAACCGTCTTCCATTACCGGCCCGTGGCCGGAAACATAAACTAAATTTCCTGATTGAACGAAAGGTTTATAAATGCCGCCTGGCTTTGGTTCAGGCGGTAAAGTGAAACCTGCTTGTTGAAGTTGTTGATCGGGAGTTTGTTGCATAAAAACAATTTAGACATATTTAAACACTTGTTCAGAAACGATAAAGGTAAAATATTTTAGTAGCAGGATAGGAGCGGCGTTTAAAAATTCTAAATTCTTACTATTTGTGCTTTTACCGGAGAGTTTACAATAAAAAAACAGGCCTTTCTGCAAAATCCTGATTTTTTTCATTTATAGAAGGTAAAGAGTTTTATAACAAATAATGTTTGCCGGAACCGTACAAATTCTTAAACATCTTCTTTAAAATATATAATTTATCTATCCATTCATTTTCTCCCTTCGCTTTGTATTCATCCATATAATGTTCTACTTTTTCCACAGTATCCTCAGCATTGTCCAGTAGTTCACTTGTTCTGCTTTTTATAGTTGAAAAAAATTCATCCCGCTCCTCTTTTGGCATACTGAAAAATTTAATCAAAGCCACACCAGCAGCAGCTCCGAGGATGATTGCAGCAATTTTATTTGTTTTTGCCATATTCTTAAGTTTTTAAGTTCTTAGCTTTGTCAGATATGAAAAATCCTTTTGAAAAATATACCATACACAAACCGTTCCTGTTTTTTTTATTTTTCCTTTTTTATTCAATTGCTCAAGCACAATTCTTTCCGTCAAAAAAATATCCGAAAGATTATTTTATTTACCCTGTGGATGCAAAAATTAGCCTTGCTGCAAATTTTGGTGAATTGCGTCCCAACCATTACCATATGGGATTAGACTGCCGGACTAACCAAGTCATAAACCGTCCTGTAAAAGCGGCTGCAGCCGGTTATATTGCGCGCGTTACTGTTGCGCCGTTTGGTTTTGGGCAGGCGATCTATATTAATCATCCAAACGGATTAACGACGGTTTATGGACATTTGCACAGCTTTTTTCCCGCTTTAGAGAAATATGTAAAAGAGCAGCAATACAAGCAGGAATCGTGGAATGTGGATTTGAAAATTCCTCCCGCTTTGTTTCCGGTAAAGCAAGGCCAGTTTATTGCCAACAGCGGAAACACCGGTGGTTCGCAAGGCCCGCATTGTCATTTTGAAATCCGCGATACCAAAACCGATAAAGTGTTGAACCCGCTTTTATTCAACCTGCCGATTCCGGACAACGTTGCACCAACCATCGTAAGTTTGTATATGTATGACAGATGTAAAAGTACTTATAGTCAATCACCACAGCATTTGCCAATAAAAAAAATCAGTGAAAAGTATACAACTGTTGAAAATGTAATTTCCGTTCATACGGATAAAATAAGCTTTGGAATTTCAGCAAACGACAAACAATCCGGCTCCAATAATCCAAACGGAATTTATGAAGCGATTATTTATTTGGATGAGCAACCGCTTTCAGCGTTTCAACTGGATAGCATTACTTATGATGAATCCCGGTATGTCAATGCGAATATTGATTATAAAACGCGTGCTGGCGGTGGCCCTTATATCCAGCATCTTTCAAGATTGGCCGGCTATCCACAAGGAGTGTATACAGACATCAACGGTGATGGCGTGATTGAATTAAAAGATAGCAACGTTCACCAGGTAAAAATTGTAGTAAAAGATGCGCGCAATAACACTTCGATTCTCCGGTTTAAAATAAAAAAGGGATTGATTGTGGAAACCGGCAAACCGGATAATATTGATTACGAGAAAAAAGAATTTCAACCCGGCTTTGTAAATGTTTTTGAAAATGAAAATGTGCAAGCGTATTTGCCGGCCGGCACTTTATATGATTCAGTCGCTTTTTCTTATTCTGAAAAAAAATCTACTTCTTCGGAAAGCTTTTCTTCGATTTATTCTATTCTTTCCGGATTGATCCCGGCCCAAAGCTATTTTACTGTAAGAATAAAAGCCGATAAGAATATTCCGGATAATTTGTTTGATAAAATTTTGATGAAAAGAAGCTGGAATGGCAAAAGCGATCTGGTAAAAGCTACGAAAAATGGCGATTGGTATTCCGCGAAATTTAACGCTTTTGGAAATTTTGAATTGATTGCCGACGATGAGCCGCCGGTCATTCATGCAAATTTTCATGAAAATGCCCTTCTTTCGCGCTCACGGGAAATTGTGATTTCTCCAAAAGATAATAATGACGTGGTTAAAAATTTTCGTGCAGAACTGGATGGGAAATGGCTGCGATTTACGAACGATAAAGGCCGCTCGTTTATTTATATTTTTGATGAAAAATGCGCGCGCGGAAAACATGAATTAAAAATTACTGCGGAAGATGAAGCAGGAAATAAAACAGAAAGAATTTTACATTTCACCCGAATTTTTATAAAGTGACTCAATTAACCGAAGGCGAAAAAGCGCCGGATTTTACAACAAAAGATCAAAATGGAAACACAGTTTCTTTAAAAGATTTTCGTGGAAAAAAAGTAGTGCTTTATTTTTATCCGGAAGATGATACGCCAACATGCACTATCGAAGCATGCAATTTGAGAGACAATTATGACGAGTTGAAAAAAGCAGGGTTTGCAATTCTGGGAATAAGCCCGGATGACAAAACGAAGCACAAAAAATTTGAAGAAAAATATGATTTGCCATTCACTTTATTGGAAGATCCGCAGAAAAGAATAATTGATAAGTACGGGGTTTGGGGCGAAAAAAATTTGTACGGAAGAAAATATATGGGGCTTCATCGCACGACCTTTTTAATCGACGAAAACGGCATTATTTTTAAAATTTTTAAGAAGCCCAAATCAAAAATTCATAGCGAAGAGATTTTAAAAGCCGCTTCATAAATGAAAACAGAAAGTTGAATTATTTCTTTGTTTGCTGTAAGGAAATTTAAGAAATCCAACATCAGATATGCAACTTCTCATCAAAGAAAACTCTTGGATAGGAAAAATCGCCGCCGGCAAGTTGCAGTCGGATAATGTAGCAATCGTCATTGGCAAAACGATTCATTTGTATCATGTATCAAAGGAAGATTTTTTGAAAGATGAAAAATGGGTAAGACATGAAATGTGTCACATCGGCCAATTTAAAAAGCATGGATTTTTTCCTTTTATTTTCAAATATTTATGGGAAAGTTTACGACGTGGATACTATGAAAATAAGTATGAAGTAGAGGCAAGAATGGCAGAAAATGAGTAATCTGCCGATAAAATTTTATTTTTCAATCATCTTTTTCAATACTTCTTCTTTCTCTAACAGTTTTTTAAACAAAACGATCTGGTTTCCGGCTCTTACAAAATTTTGACCATCATATTTTGCCCCATAATAAGTATCGTTATTCAAATGGTCAGTTAGAAAGCGAATGGCTTGCATATAAATCATAAATTTCCCCGCGTAGATAAAATGATCCCTTTCTTCTGCATTTAGTTCCTTACCCATTTCGGACATGTAACCATCCCATATTGATTTGAAGTATTCTTCGCGGATTTCTATTTTAGAAAAATCTTTTTCTTCTTCATTTACCGGCGACAGGTAAGTTCGCATCATATCGCCAACATCGCTGATAAAATATCCGGGCATTAAAGTGTCTAAATCTATCACACACAATCCCCTGTTTTGAGAATCAAACAAGACGTTGCTTATTTTGGTATCATGATGCATTACACGCAACTTAAATGAATGATTTTGTAAAATATTTTCGTAAATGGTTACTATATTTTTATGTTCTTTTATAAAGCGAATGTATTCTTTTGATTCGTGTAACCGGAGATGATTTCCATTTTCAAGCGCTTCTGAGAATTGCTGGTATCTGAGTGTGAGATTGTGAAAATCGGGTAAAGTAATTTTTAATTTTTCTACCGGAAATCCTGACAGCAATCTTGTAAATTCTCCAAACTTTTTGGCAGCTTCGAAAGCCTGCTGAGGCATTTCAACTGTATTGATCGTGTGCGAATTTTTTACAAATGGGATCAGTCGGAAATACCCCTCACCGGCAATATGAACCATTTCCTCGTTTTGGTGCGTTTGTATCGGAGAAATAAAAAAATAATCCGGATGATGCTTCTGTAAATAATCAGCCACCATTCTTACATTGGAAGCGATGTTTTCGGGGATTTTGAAAATCTGATGATTTACTTTCTGTAAAATATAGGAATTGTAAGGATTGTCGATTCGCCAGGTAGCATTGATAAGCCCGTTACGAATCGGCGCCACTTGCAGATCGCTTGTTCCTAAATTATATGCTGAAAGAAGTTCATCGGTAAGTTCCATTACAAACTATTATCTAACAAACTTAATGTACTCGCATTAAAAATAGAAACGCAAACGGTTGTTTTATTTCTTTTCGAGTGGTCTTTATTGTTAATTGCTATTTCTCAAAAGAATTTTTCAATTTTTTTAATCGACTTAATTTTAGATTTTAAAACAAAAACACGAATTAATCTTTTGGCGCTAGAAGAATTTTGATCAAAGTATCAGTTTCCAGGAAAACTTTTTCAAAATGCGGATGTTTGGACCAGTCAATTACACGATGTAGTTTTCTGTTTAATGGCGCCCACCTTTGTGGTTCGCCATCCATGCTTATAACAACTGACGGGGTATCAAAAGCGTCTGCTACGTGTGAAACGCCGGTACAATTACAAATAATGGCAAAAGCATCTTTTATCAGAATTGCCATCGCGCCAAGAGAAGTTTTTCCGGTTAAATCGATTGGAATGTGGTGCATACATTTTATTAGTTCGCTGGTAATATCACTTTCTTCTTTTGTTCCGGTAATTACAATTGTAAATCCTTGCTCAATACAATAATCGGCGATCAGTGCAAAGAATTTTGGCGGCCATTGCCGGTATCGGCCGCGAGATCCGGGATGGATAATGATATAGTTTTTAGGAAAAACGGGTAATAACAATTCATTAAAATCCTTTTGGTCCTGCTTGCTCAATGGAAATTCCAGATGATCACCTTGGTCAGGAATTTGCAAATGTTGCATAAGCAAAAGATGCCTTCGTATCTCTGAGCCATGATTCGGGTAAGGCATGAAAAAGGGCGAATCGACAAAACTTTTTTCGTTATAAAAACCAGCAATATATTTTGCCCCAAAAGTGAACATCAACGGATTTACGATTGTTCCGTTTCCCTGCATCTGAAGCAGCAGATCGAAATTTTCTTTATGCATCAGTTTTATAAATTCATCAAACGCTTCTTCATCAAAATGTTGCTCTGGCAAGCCGGGATATCCGGGAAAATGGATGAATCTATCAAAGTAATCTTTGAATCTGGCTACAAAATCTTTTGCCCAGGGCAAGCCCAGTAAAGTGATTTTTGCATTCGGATATTGATGCCTTAATGCACGAATGGCGGGGATTACACAAAGCATGTCACCGAGTTGTAAGGCTCGGAAAACGGCAATTTTTTTAATATTTGTGAGTTCTTCTATCATACGTGCAATACTTTAAATTTGAACGCTCCGTAAAGGTTCCAGAAAACTGAAATAAAGGGAATCAGCAAAGAGGTCGCCACCATTTCGGAAACGTGCTTAAACGAACGGGAACTGTTTTCCAGCCTTTTTAAAATAAAGGATATCATTAAAAACGCCCATGCAAATAATGAAATGAATGCAATTATTTTATTTTGCTGGAACCATTCATAAAAAAAGGTGATAAAAAAAAGGATCATTAGAAAATAAGTGCGCAGAACGGGGGAACTTATTTTTTCTTTATACAACTCAGGGTGTTTTTTAAACAGCAAAGCATTGAACATCGATTTTCGTTGTTCTTTCAGACTAACGCCCCATGAAGCTTTCCTGGCAGGATGCACAACCACTGCCTCTTCTATTTTTTTGATTGGAATTTCTTCTTTTATTAGTTGAAATTCCAGGTCGCTGTCTTCCCGCCACGCCATAGTAAAAGCTTCATCAAAACCATTCACCAATTCCAGCGAACTTTTGGTGCAGGCGCAATTGGCAGTAACAAATTCTGCGGTTTCAAGGTGAGCCGTATTTAATTCAAAATCCGTCGGTTTCGGCGATAGAGGAACAATTATTTTTCCAGTCATAGCAATTGCAGGCTGCCCATAAAATTCAAACGCGTTGTAAAAATTTTTTATCCAATTGGTAGCTGGAATACAATCGTCATCAGTAAAAAGGATTAATTGTCCTTTTGCTATGCGCCATCCGGCATTTCTTGCAGCCGCAGGACCTTTTTTCAAAGGCAAAGAATAACAAAATACATTTGAAAAAAAATCAAAAAAAGCTGATTCAGCCATCATGTTATTGGTGTCTTCATCCAGTCCGTCCGTCACAATAATTATTTCATATTCACTTTCAGGAAAATCCTGTGAAACTAACGCTTCCAGGCATCTTTTCAGTAAGAGAGGCCTCTTATAAGTTGGAACAATTATGGAAACTTTTACTGACATATTCTTCAACATTTTTTTATCATTTAATTATGTTTTTCCAATAAAAAAGAATTGATAACCAAAGCATCAAATGGTGAAGTCCAGAAGCATTCAATAGCATCCCGGGGCGTACACACGATCGGCTCTCCACGGGTATTAAAAGACGTATTTACCAAAACCGGTACTCCGGTTAATTTTTTAAATTCTTTTAAAAGTTCGTAATAGCGTGGATGCTGTTCTTCATTCACCGTTTGAATTCTTGCCGTTCCATCTACATGTCTGACAGCCGGAATTTTATCTGCTTTATCTGATCTTACACAATAGACAAACAGCATATAAGGCGATTGTTCTGCTCCCTCAAACCATTCATTCGCCTCATTTTCCAATACTACCGGCGCTACAGGTCTGAAATCTTCGCGATCTTTGATATCATTTAATTTTGCCTGCATCTCTGCATGAATCGGGGAAGCAAGAATAGAACGGGCTCCCAACGCACGAGGGCCAAATTCCATTCTTCCCTGGAACCAGCCGATGATCTTGTCTTCTGCTAATATTGCCGCTGTTTCTTTTGCTACATTTTCTAATTTTCGATAAGGAACTTTTGTCCATTTTAAAAACTTCTCTACTTCTTCATCCGAATATTCCGGACCCCAATAGCAATGTTCCATTGTGAAAGTTTTGCTTTCATCTTTTCTTAACTGCGCATCAACCCACAATGCAGCTCCAAGCGCTGTTCCGGCATCTCCTGATGCAGGCTGAACCCAGATATTTTTGAAGTTACTGTAATCCCGAATTACACCATTCAATACACAATTGAGCGCCACACCGCCAGCCATACACAGGTTTTCTTCACCGGTTTCTTTTTGAAACCAATTCACCAATTGCAAAACAGTTTCTTCCAAAACCTTTTGTAAAGAATAAGCAATGTCAAAATGATGAGACAAAAATGGTTCGTCTTTTTTTCTTGCTTTTCCAAAGCGCTCTTCTAGATTCAACTCACTGATGGTGTATTTTCCATTTTCGCCTACATGTATCATCGATCGGAACTCATTTAAATAAACCGGTTTTCCATAAGAGGCAAGTGCCATTACTTTATATTCATCCGAGGAATGTAAAAACCCCAAATAACTGGTTACTTCTTCATACAGCAGGCCCAGGGAATGAGGCATAAACACTTCTGAAATTTTTGCAAGTTCCTTTCCTTCGCCGAGATAATAACTGGTAGTGGTTTTTTCTCCTCTTCCATCGATGGTTAGCACCGCCGCATGCGAAAATGGTGATGGAAAAAAAGCGCTTGCGGCATGTGCGATGTGATGTTCCACATAATGCCATTTTTCAAGTGATGGCTTGGCACCCGCAAATCTTTTCTGCAAATGATGTGGATATCCGTCAGCTAACTGGCGTGGCGCGTTTATAATAAAAGATAAAAATAAAGGATCCCATTCTGCCTGCCCATCCTCAGGTTTTTCACGCGCCGGTGAATAAGGGATAAATACTTTCGGTTCATTTAAATTGTCTGCAAGAATTGTTGGATCAAACGAATAAGCAATTTCATCTACCTCATTTAAATGAATGCCGGCCACATGGAGGCAATAATCGATTGCATGATAAGGCAATTGATAGGTAGAAAATGGAACCGGCCTTTTACCGTGCTTAATATGGGTAAATCGTTCTTCTTCAGCAGCGGCTAACAGGTTACCATCTTTTAAAATACATGCCGCTGAATCGTGAAACACTGCGTTAATTCCTAAAATATACATGCTGCAATTTTTCCTTTTTTTCTAAAATGTTTTTTACACGTTACAAAAGTCAAATACTGCACCAACCGTTATTTCCACATAAAACGGCCAATTGTTGCCCGAATGAAGCAAAATAAACTGCGGTTTTATTTTATTAATTGCCGTTTATTCTTTTGCTTTAGACTATTAGAAATCACCATTTTTCTGTATACATAAACCGACGAAAAATATCACGATTTTTTTTGAAGTACAACTAAACATATTTTTACTGAAGTATGTAGAAACACTTCTACAACAGTAATTTCTTTAGTAGTTTTTATTTCACAAAACTTCTTTTTCCAACACCAGAAGATTTTGGATTTTTAATAAGAAAATTTCTTTTGATAGTAAGCTGAGTTGTTGGCATATTTTTTAATCTTTTAAAAAGCAGGAATGCGGGCCGTTGCTCACTATAACGAAAGAAGATGAAAACCGAAAAACAACCAATTTCTATATTTACATGGCATATTCACGGAAGTTATCTTTATTATTTATCACAGGGAGATTACCAAATTTATATCCCCGTTTCCACGCAAAAACAGGAAGGTTATTATGGGAGGGGAAACACGTTCCCTTTTGGTGATAATGTGATAGAAATACCGGCAGAAGAAGTAAAAAATTTAGAGGTGGATGCGATCCTGTTTCAATCCAATAGAAACTGGCTGGTAGATCAGTATGAAATACTTTCTGAAGAGCAAAGGCAGCTGCCTCGTATTTATCTCGAACATGATCCGCCACAACATTCACCTACTGATACAAAGCATGTTATTAACGATCCTGAAGTGCTCGTCGTGCATGTTACTCATTTTAATAAACTGATGTGGGATAATAAAAACAGTAAACAAGTGAAAGTGATTGAACATGGTGTGATTGAACCCAACGTAAAATATACCGGCGAATTAGAAAAAGGAATTGTGGTTGTAAACAATTTGCAACGCCGCGGCAGAAGATTCGGAGCGGATATTTTTACTGAGGTCAGCAAACAGATTCCTCTTGATTTAATAGGCATGGAGTCAAAAGAAAATGGAGGTTTAGGCGAAATAACTCACACACAGCTTCCGGAATTTATAAGCCATTATCGTTTTTTCTTTAACCCGACCAGATATACCAGCATGGGCCTTGCAGTGATTGAAGCGATGATGACCGGATTACCTGTTTTGGCCTTAGCCACAACCGAACAAGTTAGCGTCATTAAAAATTATGAAACCGGATTTATTGACACGGATATTGATTACCTGGTTGGTAAAATGAAACTTCTTTTAACTAATAAATTTTTGGCACGTGAAATTGGAGAAGAAGGAAAAAAATATGCCGTTGACCGGTTTGATATAAATCGTTTTACAGAAGAATGGAAAAATATTTTTGAATCAGTAGTTGCTAAAAATGAAAATCATGAAAAAAAGAATCGCATTTATCAGTGAACATGCGTCACCACTTGCAACATTGGGTGGAGTGGATAGCGGGGGGCAGAATGTATATGTGGCGGAACTGCCAAAACAATTGGTGAAACTCGGCTATAACGTAGATATTTTTACCAGGAAAGAAAGTGCAGAAATAAATGAAATTATAAATTGGCTTCCAGGAATCCGGGTGGTGCATATAAAAGCCGGTCCTGAAAAAGTTGTAGCAAAAGAAAAATTACTCGCCTTGATGGAAGAGTTTGCCAATAATATGATCGCTTTTATCAGAAAGGAAGAAGTTGTATATGAACTGATCCATGCAAACTTTTTTATGTCGGCTTTGGTAGCTTCCAAGGTAAAAAAAGTTTTTCATATTCCTTATGTTGTCACCTTTCATGCACTCGGCCTTGTCAGAAAAATTCATCAGAAAGAAATGGATCAGTTTCCTGCCGAACGAATTGAAATAGAACGCCGCACCTTTAAAAATGCGGATCATATTATTGCAGAATGCCCCCAGGATAAAGAAGATATGATCCGCCTCTATCATGCACCTCCTGAAAAAATTTCTATTATTCCCTGCGGCTTTAGCGCCAAAGAATTCTATCCAATAGATAAAAAAAAGGCAAGAAGAATCTTAAAGTTTGATGAAAACGAAAAGATCGTTTTGCAACTCGGACGAATGGTTCCGCGTAAGGGTGTCGACAATGTGATAAGAGCATTGGGAGAAACTAAAAAAAATAATAATTCCTTGCGCCTGGTCATTGTGGGTGGCGAACAGGATCAACCCGATCCTGCATTAAGCCCCGAATTATCAAGGTTACAGAAGATTGCAAGAGAAGAAGGAGTGAACTCGTCGGTCGTTTTCACAGGAAGAAAACAAAGAGATGCGCTGAAATTTTATTATGCAGCAGCCGATATTTTTATTACTACCCCATGGTACGAGCCATTCGGAATAACACCTTTAGAATCCATGGCGTGTGGCACACCGGTAATAGGAGCAAACGTAGGTGGAATCAAATTTACAGTAGAAGAAGGAAAAACCGGTTTTCTTGTTCCGCCACAAGATCCCGGTGCTCTTGCTAAAAGAATTGAATATTTGATTTCTGATGAAAAGCTGCTGACTTCTATGCATCATAATTCAATAAAACGTGTAAACAGATATTTCACCTGGAAATCGGTAGCTGCTTCTTGCCATCATTTGTATGAAAGTATCATTTTGGCTAATCATAAGCAAACAAGCCCATCTAAACTTATTAGTATTGATAATTTCGCGGTGAATGCCGGCTATTTATTAGATCCTTTTTATTTAACTCACAATGTGCCTGCAATAAATGAATAGAGCAATTTTTATTGACAAAGACGGCACACTCATAAAAGACGTGCCGTACAATGTAAATCCTGCTCTCATCGATTTTGAAGAATACGCATTTGAAAGTTTGTATTTGCTGCAGCAAAAAGGATATTATGTGATTATTGTTTCCAATCAGCCGGGAATCGCACTTAGATATTTCAAAGAAGAAGATCTGAAAGCAGTGGAAGAAAAAATTAAAAATTCCTTGTTGCAAAATAAGGTGAATCTGAATGGATTTTATTATTGTCCACATGCTCCGGCCGACAACTGTAATTGCCGGAAGCCGAGGCCCGGAATGCTTTTTAAAGCAGCAAAAGATTTGGAAATAGACCTTTCTAAATCATGGATGATTGGTGACATCTTAAATGATGTTGAAGCCGGCAGAATGTCGGATTGTAAAACGATTCTTATTGATAACGGGAATGAGACCGACTGGATATACAACCCGCAAAGGATACCGCATTTTATCGCGAACAATTTAAAAGCCGCTTCCGAAATTATCATGCTTAACGCATCTTAAAAAATTATTTTGTGACAACTGATTGGAAAAATTGTAAGAATATTTTGGTGATTCGCGCGGATAACATGGGAGATTTGCTCATGTCGCAGCCAGCGATTCGCGCTTTGAAAGAAACATTTGGATGCCGGCTTACTTTACTCACTTCTAAGGCGGGAAATTTAATTGCGCCATTTATTTCTGAAATCGATGAAACCATTGTCGCCGATTTGCCCTGGATAAAAACCAGCGAACCGGTAAATGAAAACACAATTTTTTCTCTATTGGAAAAGCTGAAAAAACATGAATTTGATGCAGCGGTGACATTTACCGTTTATAGCCAGAATGCTTTACCGGCCGCAATGCTGGCTTATATGGCCGGCATTCCAAAAAGACTTGCCTATTGTCGTGAAAATCCTTATCACCTTCTTACGGATTGGATGATTGAAAAAGAACCTTACTCTTTTATACAGCACCAGGTAAAAAGAGATTTAGAACTCGTGGAATCGGTGCATGCAAAAACAACCGATAAACACATAAAAATCATTTTTTCAGAAACAGCGAAAAAAAATGCATTAAAAAAATTAACTGAGCAGGGTGTCAACCTTGAAAAAGATTGGATTATTATTCATCCGGGTGTAAGTGAAACAAAAAGAGAATATCCGCAAGACAAATGGATAGAAACCGGAAAATTAATAACGGATGAACTCCGGTTTCAAATCATAATTACCGGCTCAGAATCTGAAAAAGAAGTAGTAGAAAATATTCAAAAAGGTATAGGAGAGAATTCGTTTTCAATGGCAGGTATTTTTTCAATTGAAGAATTTATCGCACTCATCAGTATGGCGCCCCTGGTAATTTCTGTAAATACCGGGACCGTTCATATTGCGGCAGCTACACAAACGCCGGTAATTGTTTTATATGCTCTTACCAATCCCCAGCATACTCCGTGGGAAGTGTCTTCCAAAGTGTTATTTTATTCGGTGAACGAAAATTTGCGCAGCAAAAATGAAATTGTTCGTTATGTAACCGAGCAAATCATGGATAAAAATGTGGAACTGCCAAATCCTTTTCAGATTTTGGAGGAAACTGAAAAATTGTTGAAAATGCAGGAAGCCTGAATTTTATGTTGAGGCAGTTTTTCCGGTAAATAAAGAAATATCCGGTTTTTCTATTTGCGTCCACACTATTTTAGGATTATTTGTTGAAAGAGAAGCACAATTCGGTTTATTTGTTGCTTTACGGTTTGCCAAAGCATTTCCGAATCACATTCTCCATCCGCAGTTTCACCTGCTTCCCTAGCTTGAATTTCCTTGTGAAATCTGTACCTTTGCATACTTTTTATTTTTAGTGGAGGATTACAATTAATGAAGCAGAAATATCGCGAATATAAGCAGTTGGATCTTACGGAAATAGCTGATAACATTCTCAAAACGTGGAGCGAAGAAAAAGCATTTGAAAAAAGTGTTTCAAACCGGGATGGAAAGACGCCTTTTGTTTTTTATGAAGGTCCGCCAAGCGCCAACGGAATGCCCGGTATTCACCATGTTATTTCCAGAACTTTAAAAGACCTGATTTGCCGTTATAAAACCATGCAGGGTTTCCAGGTAAAACGCAAAGGCGGCTGGGACACACATGGATTACCGGTAGAACTTGGTGTGGAAAAACTATTAGGAATTACCAAAGAAGATATTGGCAAATCCATCTCTGTTGAAGAATATAATGCTACCTGCCGCCGTGAAGTTTTAAAATTTAAAGATAAATGGGATGAAGTAACACAGAAAATGGGTTATTGGGTTGATTTGAAACATCCTTATATCACTTTTGAAAATGATTATATTGAAACACTTTGGTGGATTCTGAATGAATTGTATAAGAAAGGCTACTTATATGAAAGTGTTAGTATTCAGCCTTATTCTCCCGCTGCCGGAACGGGTTTAAGTTCCCATGAACTGAATCAACCGGGAACTTATAAAGATGTAAAGGATACCAGCGCCACCGTAATGTTCAAAGTAAACAGGAATTCAACGTCTGAATTTTTATTTGAAAATAATATCGATTCGGATCAAGCTTTTTTCCTCGCGTGGACAACTACCCCATGGACTTTACCTTCCAATCTTGGATTAACAGTTGGTGCCAATATTCAATATTCTTTGGTGAGAACTTTCAATCCATACACTCATTTACCAATAAACGTGATTCTTGCTTCTGATTTGATTCCAAATTATTTTAAACCGGAAGCAGAAATACTCCCTTTAACCGAGTATAAAGAAAGTGACAAGCTAATTCCGTGGGAAAAAATTGCCACTTTTAATGGAAGCCAGCTGGAAGGATTGACTTATGAACAACTGATGCCTTTTGAGGCAAATTCTTTAGAACAAGTTCGCGAAATAACGCCCCACGCAGAGCCTTTTAAAGTGATATTGGGCGATTTTGTAACAACCGAAGACGGAACCGGAATTGTACACACAGCTCCTGCCTTTGGCGCTGATGACTTCCGCGTGGGAAAGAAAAATAACCTGGGGATTTTAATTCTGGTTGATAAAGAAGGAAAATTTATCAACGGTGTTGGAGAATTTAGCGGCCGCTTTGTAAAAAATTATAAAGATGACCCGCATTATGAAGACGTGAATGTGGATATTTCGGTTAAATTAAAAAAAGAAAATCGCGCTTTTCGCGTCGAAAAACATCAGCACAATTATCCACACTGTTGGCGCACAGATAAACCGATCATTTATTATCCGCTTGATGCCTGGTTTATAAAAACCACTGCTGTTAAAGACAGAATGGTTGAATTAAACAAAACGATTAATTGGAAACCGACTTCTACGGGGACGGGAAGATTCGGAAACTGGCTGGAAAATATGGTCGATTGGAACCTCAGCCGGAGTCGTTTTTGGGGAACGCCATTGCCAATTTGGCGAACAGAAGAAGAAAGTGAAGAAAAATGTATTGGTTCAATTGCAGAATTGAAAACAGAAATAAAAAAGTCTTTTGATGCAGGTTTTTTAGTTGCAGAAAAAGATAAAAGCGTTGATCTTGAAATTGATGAAATGGTTTCTGACCTGCATAAACCCTATGTTGATAATATCATTCTGGTTTCATCAGCAGGAAAACCGATGAAACGAGTTCCCGATCTGATCGATGTTTGGTTCGACAGTGGTGCGATGCCTTATGCTCAATGGCATTATCCTTTTGAAAATAAAGAAGAGTTTGAGAAGAATTTTCCTGCCGACTTCATCTGTGAAGGAGTGGATCAGACCCGAGGGTGGTTTTATACTTTACACGCTTTAGCCGTTTTACTTTTTGACAGTGTGGCTTACAAAAATGTAGTAAGCAATGGCTTGGTGTTGGATAAGAATGGAAATAAAATGAGCAAGCGACTCGGAAATGTCGTCGATCCTTTTGAAACCCTGGAAGTTTTTGGCCCTGATGCCACACGATGGTACTTAATTACCAATGCTTCACCCTGGGATAGTTTGAAATTTGATACAGAAGGAATCAAAGAAGTGCAGCGAAAATTCTTTGGGACCCTTTATAATACATATCAATTTTTTGCTCTTTATGCAAATCTTGACGAATTTACTTTTGCAGAAAAAATTATTCCGATACATGAACGGCCGGAAATAGATCAGTGGATCATCTCTGCTTTAAACTCTTTGAAAAAGGAAGTAACCGAAAGTCTTGACGATTATGAACCCACCCAGGCAGGCAGAGCTATCGAAAATTTCCTGGATGAACAACTAAGTAACTGGTATGTAAGGCTTTGTCGTCGCCGTTTTTGGAAACCGGCTGATAAAAACAATCCTTCGGCGCAAAAAGACAAAGTTTCTGCTTATCAAACTTTATATGAATGCCTTGTGGCGATCAGTGGTTTAATGGCGCCCATAGCTCCTTTTTTTGCAGATTGGTTGTTCAAAAATTTAAATGAAGTAACCGGTAAAATGAACCTCACTTCGATTCATTTAACTGATTTTCCGAAAGCGGAGCAAAATTTAATAAATAAGGAACTTGAGGAGCGCATGGAACTGGCACAAAACATTTCCTCATTAATTTTATCCCTTCGAAAAAAAGTAAATATAAAAGTTCGACAGCCACTTCAAAAAGTAATTATTCCTGCTATTGACAATAATTTTGAAGATAAAGTACG
>JBQCFI010000372.1:0-3213 GCA_051959325.1 Ginsengibacter sp.
TTGTGAATTATGAATTGTGAATTGTGAATCGTGAATTGCTGGAAACCAGTAACGGCCTTCAACGTTGTCTTTAGATTGCCGATTATTGATCCTCATTGTCAGATTCATTTATGATTAATTCAATTTTCATTATGAGGTTAACTGCTGGCTGCAAAAGATCAAGCACCTGCTCTTTTGTGGAATCTATGAAATCGTCGTAGTCACCGGTGTATCTTAAATCAAATAACGTTGAGTAAAACTTTCCAAAGTCTTTTTCAATGACACCGGTTTTTATAAAATAGAGTCCGAACAATTGCCTTGCTTCGGTATGTGTTAATGTTTCTATTTCTTTATTAATTAAGAGTGCAATAACTGCATATTAACAGGCATAATATAACCGGTTAACTGGTGTATTCCATAATTCATTTTGAATAAGTGGCTCAATCTCCGCAAGCGTCTTTTTTGATTTTGTTATTCTGTAATTGACTAAATCTTTCCTTTCTTCTGTTGTCATAGCACAATCCCTTCTTTACGAACATTTTTATAGAAAAGCGTTATCCTATGTTTAGTCTCCCAGTTTTTTCTTGAAAGTATTAGCGGACTAATAATTTTGCCAGTTTCAAATTCTATATCATATAAGGGATAGGAAACGCGTTTGGCATCTGCTGATGTAATTCTATCTTTATCAATAAGTATCAGAATATCAATATCGGAATTTTCCTTATGGTCGCCACGGGCATAAGATCCGTATAATACAACGGTCGCATCCGGCTCTGTAGCCAGAATTGATGATTTAATTCATTGTAATATGGCGTCTCCATTATCCATCTTCCAAATTTAGAGCATTTTTTATCAAATCAGAAATAGTTATGCAACCAGAACCTTGAACCTTCGCCTGCTACAACCTAATATTAATTGCTGCCATAAAATTCGTTCCCGCCATTGGAAAATAATAATTTTCGACTGCTAATTCTCCACCCGAAATATAATTGTAAGTGTATCCGCTCGATTCATACATTTTGTTGAACACATTATTTACTTTAAATACAAAATTTATTTCTTTAAAAATCTTTTTCATAACAGTGTAAGAGAATTTGACATTCTCAAGAAAATACGGATCTACGCTTCTGCTAACATGAGAAGTGTTATCCAGGAACTGTCTTCCCACATATTTTGATTCAAAATTTATCGCTCCATTTTTTAGAGGAATCAGATTTATAGAAGCGGCGCCCACTGCATCCGGGGAAAAAGAAATATCGGTATTGTGATAAATGTTTTCCTTTTGCGAGCCGTTGTCATAATCATCAATAAATTCTGTAAAAGTTTTTATTTTATTTTTACTGAAAGAAATATTTCCGGAAAGACTGATCCATTTTGATATAATTGTTGCTGCTTGTAATTCAATGCCGGCGCGATAACTTACCGGTGTGTTCGTTCTCGTGTAAGCTCCCACGTCGTTTATTTTTCCGGTATTAACGAGTTGATTGTGATAGTACATGTAATAAAATGTTGCACCATAATTAAACAGCTTTTCTTTCTTTTCTATTCCCAATTCTCCATCATACAAGATTTCGGGTTTAGGAATTTGATTGATTCCTGCTTCAAAGTCATCACGGTTCGGTTCTTTCGCCGCAACGGAAAAAGAAAGATAGGCCTGGTAATTATTTCTATTAAAAGAGATACCTGCCTTTGGATTGAAAAAAGAATAGTTTTTTGCTATCATTATTTTTGGATTATCATCAAAGCCATCGATTTTGTATTTTATAAAATGGCCCTGCAAATCTAAAAATCCGGTAAGTCCGGGGCTGAATGATTGCATTAGTTTTGCATAAAGATTCAAATCATTCTTTTTTGCCGGAGCATTAAAATATTTAAAATCCGAAGGAAATCCTTGCTGAGCCCAAGTTACAATATCATAGTGCTTCCCATCATATTGTGTATAGCCGCCCCCGAATGTGAATTCCGTTTTATTTTTATGATATTGCAAGGAGAAAATTGATCCGTAAAAATAGTTATCCAGCCACAGCCGCCGGATTAAATCTGTAGAGGTAATTGTATCGGTTCCGCTTATAAAATCAGGAAGATTGTAATCGCTGAAAGCCTGATCAGTCCTGTATTCTTCGTAATATCCTTTTCCCCTCGTAAGAAAAGCGGCGATGTTATAACTGAACAGAGAATTGATCCTATGATTGTAAAAAAGCTGGTAATGTGTCTGGATGTAGTTATCCGTTTCATTGGCATAAGGCGCGCCCGGCTTTTCAGTGCCTGCCGGATTATAGGTGCGGTCGCTGTCGAGATAGCTTTCGGGAACACCGTACCATGCCTGGTACGTTTTCTCTTTCCCACTGATTAGGTTAAAACGTAAAGAGCTTTTATCGTTGATATATGCTGCACTTAAATAAAGCGATTTTAAATTGGAAGTGGCGCGATCAATATAGCCATCGCTGGAAATCCTGGAGATTCTTGCATCAATTAAAAAATGATTTGCCAGTAAGCCTGTTCCTACTTTTAAAGTGTTTTTCCAGGTATTGAAAGAACCAAAACTATTGTTTAATTCGAGGTATTTTTCTTTGTTTACCTCGTTGGTCGAAAGATTGATGGTTGCTCCAAAAGCCCCGGCTCCATTGGAAGAAGTGCCAACACCGCGCTGTATTTGTATGGAGTTCAATGAAGAAGCAACATCAGGCAAGTCGACAAAATAGGTCCCCTGGCTTTCTGCGTCATTATAAGGAATCCCATTGAGGGTAACATTGATTCTTGATGCGTCTGTACCACGAATATGGATCCCTGTATAACCAACTCCATTTCCTGCGTCAGAGTTTACCACAACCGAGGGCGTTTGATTTAAAATAAATGGCAGATCCTGCCCTAAATTCACCTTCGCGACTTGTTCTTTACTTAGATTTGTCTTCGTAAAAGGCGCTTTATCAGCAGCTCTTATCGACGTAATTTCTATATTTTCCAACATTAAGGTATCGCCTAATTTATGTTTGGAAGTATCCTGTGCATTTGTGATTAACGTACAATTAATTGCCAAAAAGATCAATAGAAGTTTTTTCATGTTTGTAATTTTTTGAATCAATACAATGCATGAAAAGAAGGCGGGGTAAAGGTTTTGTCCTCCCTTCGCAGGCATTATCCTGATCAGGTCTGCGGGTATTTTCTCAGCAATCGCGTCAATTGACGAAATGCACCCCGGTTTATTTTTGTTTTGAAACGCAAAGATAATAAAGA
>JBQCFI010000373.1:0-7023 GCA_051959325.1 Ginsengibacter sp.
GCCTTCCAGGATTTCAGCTTCATGTAGAACCTTGCTGCGAATATCTTCTCCATTATAGATGTCACGCAGCTTTTGGATATTGCTGATGTCGTCTGGCCCAACGCCTTCTTCTGCTAGAGATTTCGGGCCCGTCAACGGCGCCTTCAAAACTTTTTTTAATGAAGTGCCTGGTTTATCAGGAACCAATTTTGCCAAAGCATTACTTTCCGAAAGCGGAAGATCCATCACGCGCGCGACATCTTTAATACTCATCTTCGCCGCCATCGTACCATATGTGATGATTTGCGCTACCTGGTTTTTGCCATATTTTTCGACCACGTAATCCATCACTTTTTGCCGGCCTTCATCATCAAAATCGGTATCAATATCCGGCATCGATTTGCGATCCGGATTTAAAAACCTTTCAAACAGTAAGTTATATTTTATCGGGTCGATATTGGTAATCCCGATGCAAAAGGCAACCACGGAACCAGCTGCAGAACCACGTCCCGGGCCAACAAACACGCCCATATTTTTTCCGGCAACAATAAAATCACTTACGATCAAAAAGTATCCGGCAAAGCCCATTGTTTTGATGGTAAACAATTCAAAGTTGATGCGCTCTTCGATTTCTGCGGTAATGGTTTCATATCTTTTCCGCGCGCCTTCCCATGTAAGATGGTCAAGATAGGCTTCCTGGTTTTCAAATTCTTTTGGTACAGGAAAATGCGGAATTAAAATATCTCTTTTTAAATCAAGCACATCAATCGTATCGATGACTTCGTTGGGGTTATCCAATGCATGCGGCAGGTCTTCAAATGCCGTCAGCATTTCATTCGTGTTTTTTAAATAAAACTGGTTGTTGGGAAACGCAAACCGTTTATTTTTTATCATCACATCATCATCGGTAAACTCGCGCAGCGCAGGAGTTGCTTGTGTTTCACCGGTATTAATGCAAAGTAAAATATCATGCGCATTAAAATCTTCCACATCTACATAATGAGAATCATTACTCGCAATAACTTTTACATCATATTTTTTTGCCAATTTTAAAAGCACTTTATTCACTTTATCCTGGTCGGGAATTCCATGCCTTTGCAATTCAACATAATAATCTTTTTGAAAAATATTGAGCCACCATTTGAATTCATTTTCACCTTCTGCCTCGCCTTTTTTTAAAATCGTTTGTGGCACCAAAGCGCCCAAACAACAAGTTGTGGCAATCAGCCCTTCATGGTATTTATGAATTAATTCTTTATCAATCCGCGGATACTTTGAATACATTCCTTCAATATATCCGAGCGAAGTAAGTTTGGTAAGATTTTTATAACCTTCTGCATTTTTTGCCAACAATATCTGGTGATGGCGCGGGTCTTTTTGTTCTTTGGTAAATTGTTTCTGATGACGGTTTTCGGTGATATAAAATTCACATCCAACTATCGGTTTTACTTTTAAAGTACCGTCAGCGTTTTTGAGCGTATGCGCATGTTTTACAAATTCAAAAACACCAAACATATTTCCATGATCCGAGATGGCAAGCGCCGGCATTCCATCTGCAATGGCTTTGTTATAAAGGGCTTTGATAGATGCAGCCCCATCCAATAATGAAAATTGCGTATGAACATGCAGATGAGAAAACTTCATAAGAAACAGATGTTAGATACAAGAAATTAGTTGAAAAGAATTCAACAATTATATAAATGCAAATATCGCTAAAACCGGTACTTCAGTTTTGCCAAAATTATTCACACAAGGGGCAAAACTTTATTTTAAGTTTTTATGCAGATTTTTTTTTGCTTTTTTAAAATGCGAAACTTATCTTCGTCCGGCTTGAGAAAATAAAAATCAAATCTCAGCGTTTCTTTAAAGCTAAGCCTGTGTTGAAAAAGAATAATGCGGATGATATTCATCTGCTTTATCTGTCACTTTGCTTCTTTTTTAATTAAACGAAAAATAACCCAGTAAGAATGAATAAACCTGCAGTTACCTGTCTCGCATTCATATTTGCATCCTCGGTTCAAATTGCAAATGCACAAACAAGTGTAAACAAAATAACCGTTACAAATAGTGAAAGCAATTCTTCCTCATTAATTGATGGCATTTCTTTTACCCCTGAAGGAATTTTAAGAAATACAGAAAGTGGTGGTACGAAAAGCATAAAAAATATTGAAGCGCCGGTAGTTACTAAAGTAAATCCGGTTGCGGAAGTGTCTCACTCTATAATTGAAAATCTTTCCATGTTGCAATTTAAATATGCAATGATGATGAATGTAGATGTTGAATCTTTAAAAAATATTTCGTTACTCGGTTTCATTGACAATTGGTTTGGAACCCGTTATAAACTTGGTGGCACTAGTAAAAGAGGGATTGATTGCAGTGCATTGACGGGTGCGCTTTTGCTCGCTGTTTATGGGTTCAATCTTCCAAGAACTGCCCGTCAGCAATATGATGCTACCGATCATATCGATAAAGATGAATTGCAGGAAGGCGATCTCGTTTTTTTTAATACACATGGTGGTGTTTCACACGTAGGCGTTTATCTCGAAAATGATTATTTCCTTCATGCCTCTACACATGGAGTCACGATAAGCAGTCTCGATGATCACTATTATGCCAAAAGATTTATTTGCGGTGGAAGGGTAGAGGATAATAAAATGGTAGATACCAATTAATAGACAACGATTTGTTTTAGTAAACAAATAAATAACCTGAATTTGTTTTTTTTAACCTCAGAGATTTAAAAACCTTTGAGGTTTTTTTATGCAACAGATAAAATTTTTCTCTAAGCTTTGATTAGTTTTATTGTACCGGATATTTATAAAATTTTCGACGGCATTGCGACTTTTTTTGCTTTTGCGGATTTTTTAAAATGCACAATTAATTTATTTATGCAAAAAAAATATCCTTTCTTTTTGAGGTCAACAGTAACGCTTTTTGGGATCATGCTTTTTGTATTCATGCTTTTTGAATTAAGGAGTATCCTCGTTCCGCTGGCGTTTGCACTCATGATCGCAATTCTGCTAAACCCTTTTGTAAATATTCTTTTAAAGAAAAAAATAAACAGGATTGTAGCTATATCCATATCTTTATTGGTGGCTATTCTTTTTGTCGCCGGCGTCCTATATTTTATTTCGTCACAGGTGGTGAAATTTTCCAATAATATGCCACTATTAGAAAAGAAATTTTCCATACTTTTTCACAACCTGCAATTGTGGCTGCAAAACAATTATTCTTTATCACTTGAGAAGCAAAGCCAAATGTTATCGGAGGCCGCTACTAGTTTGAAACCGTTGATAGGACAGACTTTGGGCACTGTTTTAGGCACATTAAGCATGGTGGTTCTTTTGCCAATTTATATTTTTCTCATGCTGTTTTACAAAACACTTATTCTGAACTTTTTGTATGAGGTATTTGCAGAAAAAAATTCAACACAAGTGTCGAATGTTCTCGAACAAACAAAAAACGCGATTCAAAGCTATATGGTGGGTTTGCTGTTGGAAGCGATAATTGTTGCCAGTTTAAATTCAGCTGCTTTATTAATTCTTGGTGTTCAATATGCGCTTTTACTCGGGGTTATCGGTGCACTATTAAATGTATTGCCTTACATCGGCGGCATCATTGCGATAGCTCTTCCTGTGCTGATTGCAACCGTTACCAAAGATGGTTACACAACACAGTTAGGAATTATTATTGCTTATGCTATCATACAATTTATTGACAATAATATCTTAGTGCCACGGATTGTTTCTTCCCAGGTAAAGATCAACGCCCTGGTTTCTTTAGTGATCGTTTTGCTTGGAGGTGCGGTTTGGGGAGTGGCAGGAATGTTTTTATCGGTTCCGTTTATAGCAGTCCTTAAAATAATTTTCGACAGGGTGGAAGGATTAAAGCCGTGGGGAAAATTATTAGGCAGCGCGGTCCCGGTTTATCATAAAGGCCAGTTGTGGCGCCGGCGCAGGGCGATAAAAGAATCTTTATCCCAAAAAATTGTGGAGAAGGGTGAAGGCGTTCAATAAGAAAATTCCAGGCTTTGGTTTTACATTTTCGATGAAAAGTTTCAGCAAAAGTTTTCCTTCCAGGGATTGCAAAGGGATAAAAGGAATATCAATGATGTGGAAAAAAATTGATTTCATAAGAAAATATTTTTTCCTTGCCTCACAAAACGATTTAATGACGTTCCATATTTTTTAATCCTTGGCAAACCAATAAAGGAGCCGATTTTCTGTTTATTAAGATTGGTTTTGAGGGTATACTTTTTTCATCCAATAAATTTCCTTTCCTTATTTTGCACGATAATATTATTCCTTCCTAAATGAAAAAGTTGCTGTTCTTTCTTTTATCCCTTTTTATTCTGGGATTGGCCTCTGTTTATATTCTTATTCCATCAAATTTGGAAATCTCCAAAGTTGAATATATCAACTGTAATGTGAACGGCGCTTTTAGAATTTTGACTAATGAAAAAACCTGGCATAAGTGGTGGCCGGAAGATAGTTCTGTCAATAAAGGAAACGATACTTCATCACACTTGTTTTTTTATAAAGGATATAGCTATCGTTTGTCTGAGAAATTATATAATGCAATCAATCTTTCAATTACTCATGATAATGACACAATAAAAAGCAAAATAATTATTATTAAACTAAATATCGATTCGGTAGTTGTGAGATGGGATTGCGTCTTGAAAACAAGTTTCAATCCTGTAAGCAGGATATTAAAATTGAAGGAAGCTGAGAAGATTAAAAAGAACATGTCGGAAATTCTTTCGGGCCTTCGACTATTTTTAGAAAATAAAGAAAATATTTACGGCGTCAAATTTCGGGTGATCATGTCCAAAGATTCTACGATGGTTCTTACAAAAAAGATTTCTTCAACATATCCTGGTACAACTGAAATTTATGATTTGATTGGAAAATTAAAAAAATATATTGCTTCGCAAAAAGCAAAAGAAGAAAATTTTCCAATGCTTCATGTGAAAAAATTAGAAGATTCTACGTTTGAAACAATGGTCGCAATCCCCGTAAATAAAGCGCTTCCGGGGAATGATGAAATATCTTTCAGTCGTTTTGTGCCCTGGAAAGTGTTGACAGCCGAAGTAAAAGGCGGAGATAAAACCGTTCAGGAAGCACTGCATGAAATGAAAGTTTTTATAAGTGATTACCAAAAAACAGCGATGGCTATTCCTTTTCAGTCGTTGGTTACAAACAGAAGCAAAGAGCCAGATACAACAAAGTGGATTACGAATATTTATACGCCGGTGCCATGAGACTTTAACTTTCTTCAGGAACTTTTTCGAAACCAGTAAAGAAATAAATAAGCTAAATTTCTATCCGCAACTTTTATAAACCATCTGAACTCATGAAAATCGCTGTAAACAATATCACCTAAACTCAATAACCATCGTGCTATCATTATTCCTCGCCAGAACATATGCTTTCTTTTTCCCAATATTTATTTCACTCATGTGCCGTACTTGTCCTTTTATTGTTAGTCCGTTAATAGTTTCAGCTTCAAATTTTCCATTGCCTTTGTTTAATAAAATAGTTCCGAAATCTGCATCGTATCTGCCCATTTGTATATTGTTTTCGTAATAATTTCCTGCTAATAATATATCAGGCAGATTGTCGCCGTTTGCATCTACGACCACCGCTGTCTTGTATGGTGAAATTTGCGCCTGCCAAGGCATTGCTTGTACTGTGAAATTTAACTTCCCATCATTCATCAATATCGCATTCGAAAAATAATTGGCAGTTAAAGTATCTGCACTTTCTAATTTTTCTGCGCTAAAAATATCTTTCAATGAGGCTTTTGCAAAATCCTGTGCATACAAAAATCTTTTCTTAATTACCGGAATCTGTTTTTCCAATTCACCTTTGTTCGCGAATTCAATTTCTTTTCCATCCAGGTAATACGTTAAAATTTGTTCCTTTTTCCCGTTATCATCAAAGTCGTTATAATACATCCGAACCGGCTCTTTTTCAGAAGCTTTTAAACGACTGTTTAATCCGAGGTTTCCGGCGATTAAATCTATATGCCCATCATTATTTAAATCTACCGGCAAAACAAAATTCCACCAACCTTTTTTATCGGTTAATGTCTTTTTGCTAAAAGTGCCGTGGTCGTTGATATAGGCAACAATGCCACCCCATTCTAAAGTAAGAATCAAATCTTTATCCCCATCTTTATCAATGTCAAACCAAAGTGTGGAGGTTACAAAACCGATGTGTGACAAGCCTTTCGCGTATTTTTCAGTGACATCAGTAAACTTTCCTGTGCCATCATTTTCCAATAAATAGGATTGAGGAATCTGTCCATAATTCCATGGAACTGATCTTCCTCCGATAAATAAGTCCATCCTGCCATCTCCATTAAAATCATAAGGAACTACACAGGAAGCATTTACAAATAAACTATCAAAAGCATTGTCTAGTTTATGAAAATTTGCTTTCCCATCATTTAAATAAACACGCGGCAAGAGATTGTGGTCTTTGCCATAAAATTCATTTCCTCCGCTTGCTACCACGAGGTCGGGAAAACCATCATTATTTACATCAGTAAAACAAGCGCTTACATCTTCATAAGTGCTGTCTTTATCCAAATCAGGTTCGTCTTTTTTTATAAATTTTCCGTTTGCCTGTTGAAGAAAAACAGCCGGTTTTTTCCATTTCGACGAACCAATAAAAACATCTTCCAATCCATCATTATTTATATCGCCGACAGTAAGCGCCGGCCCTTCCGTAGAAAGCATGTGAGGTAGCAAAGGTTCACGGTTAAATTCCTGGAAAACATTTTCTTCATGCTTGTATAAAAGGCCGGTTTGGGAAGTGATGTCTTCCATTGGTTTCGTCGGATTTTTCCAATGAGATGTTATCTGTGAATAATCGAATTTTGGAAGATTCTTTTGATAATCAATTTTTGTTAATGAATTGATTTTGTAATCAATTTTCCGGTAAGTATTGTCGGGCCACACAAGTAAAATAGAATCGACTTTGGTTTTGTCTAATCCAATGTGCACGGGCACTTGCATGCTTGATATAAAGCCGCGAA
>JBQCFI010000374.1:0-6758 GCA_051959325.1 Ginsengibacter sp.
ATATAACTGCTCACTTCCGCGATGGTGCGCACTGCATTTGGCGGGCAACAATTAGAAAGCGCAATGTATGCTTGTCGTCCACCTTGCCAGCGCAATTGATACGGAAAATTTTTCGAGGAAGCGAGAGGATTTGTATAAAAATATTTTGTACCGCTCAAACTAATACCGCTTAAAATTCCATTGTATAATTCAAGCTCAACTATATCAGCATATTTAGCATCTGCCGTAATATCAAGCATCCTGTAATTCCATAAAAGATTTCCCACATTGGCGCAGGTTTCATTATACGCTGTCAAATTGGGCAACTGGTATTTCATTCCATACGCCTGGTGAATTTTTTGCACCGTATCAGGATTGTATGAAGTGCCATTCACGGAAACGCCATCATATAAAGCGCCACAACCACCAGTGATATACATTTTATGATGCGTGACATCATCCCATAATTTATCCAGCGTTGACAGTAATGTTGTATCGCCATCTTCTGTGCAAACATCAGCAGCGCCGGCAAATAAATAGTTGGCTCGTACAGCGTGGCCGTTCACATGGTCCATATCACGAAAAGGTTCACGGTCTGAATTGTCATCAGTTCCTGCAACTGTTCCCCGTATGTTGATAAGCTTTTCAGCAAGTGTCAAATATTTGTTATCATGAGTAGTTCTGTACAATTCCGTTAGGCCCATATAATGCGAAGGACAGATGGCGTTACGGGCTTGTTCCGGTGTTGCTTTACTGTAAAATCCTATTAAAAAGTCAGCCGCTTTTTTTGCTATATTCAATAAAGAGGTTTTACCTGTAGCCCGATAATGCACACACGCAGCTGTCATTAAATGGCCAAAATTGTAAGCCTCAAAACTCAGCTTATCATCAAACATTTTTTTATCACCTGTTTTATTTTGTTCGATAATGTTCTTTGTATAAATGTATCCATCCGGCCGTTGAGCTTTAGCAATCACAGCAATTCCATTGTCCATCATAGCATCCAGTTTGGGATCTTTTGTTTCAGCATACATTGCGGCAACTGCTTCCAGCGTTTTATAAAAATCACCGTCGTGAAAAGAAGGCCCTTTAAAACTTCCTGTGTCAATACCGGCGGCTATTTTAAAATTTTCAAATGAATGACTGATATCGGCGCTTGTATAAACTTTCCATAAATGTGGAATCATAGAATCCTTACAAACGTTGAAACGTTCTGCCCAAAAGCCATTGGTAAAATGAACCGCATCCATTGGCATACCTGAAAGCTTTGCATGTTTGCTGTTGTTGGTATTGACCAAATCAGTTTGTGCAAACGCAACAACGTGTGCAAAGACAATTAAAGAGCTTATCAATTTCTTCCTCATCATATCAAATCGCTTTATAGGTTATCGTATAATCAATGTTTGGTTGAATGTTTATTTCATATAAATCATTATTCAACTTCTTTAATTTCATATCGTTTCCTTTTGGAACTGTTTTACTTTTTATACGCAACGTTCCTTCACCTTCACTTGCTTTTATCCTTATTGTTGTTTGATCGCATCGCAATTCAATATTGCCCTGCGGTGTTGGCACGGTTCCCTCAATCCATTTTAATCCTCCTAAGGATGGCTGAACATTATAGGTAGCGTAGCCTGGCGATGTCGGTGAAACTCCCAAATAATATTTTCCCAAAAGATAGATGGGGCTCGCTCCCCACGCATGACAAAGGCTTTTGCCAAATGCTCTTCCATACATTGCATAATTCTCTGCTCCGTGTTTTGACGGATCATATTCTTCCCAAAATGATGTTGCGCCGAGCTTTAGCATGCCGCCCCAGTAATCTTTCATTTCTTTTAAAACAAGCTGCTGATCGCCCAAAGCGCACAAGGCCTCAAGCTCGTAAAAACGCATATAGGGTGTAGTGATCTTTTGAACACTGTCATTTAATAAAACACTGGTTTTTATTTCCTGTTCCTGTTTAGGAGTAAAGTAATTGAAGAAGATGCCGAACATATTTGCATAACGCGTTACATTCTGAGTTGCAACACCATTTATGCGGCTGTGTACCAATGCTTTTTTTTGATCGTTCCAATAATAAGCAAAGAGTTTCTGTTTTACATCTTTTGCAAGATTGGTATAAAGGCCTGCATCTTTTACATCATTGTTGATTTTTGCACAAAGCGCCATTGTTTCGAGGCTTCGGCAAAAAAGCATTTGTTCAAAACTTACTTCTCCTTTTTTGCTTAAACCATTCGCCCAGTCAATAAATATCCAATCTCCGGGCTTGCCTTCCATTAAACCATCTTTGTTTCTTCGCGATAAACAAAAATCCATCAACGTTTTCATGCGCGGATAATTTTGTCTGATAAATGATGTATCGCCGGAATACATGTAATAATCATAGATACTAAGGAACCAATAAAAGGTATAATCCATGATCGTATTGATGTGTGAGGTAACCGGATCCTTTCCACGCAATGCATAGATGGTCCGTTTCACGGTTTCATTATCATCCATCAAATAATAATTCATCAGGTAGCTTTGGTATGCATCCCCGCTCCAGACCCAGCGGTCGCGTTTAATACCATCAATAAAAAATTCTCTTGTATTGAGATGTAAAGTATATTTTGAAACGTCATAAATTTTATTCATCAAAGTATCGGAACAACGGAAACTTCCTTTGTCTTTTATATCCGCAAATTCATACAACATCGAAACAGAATCAACCGTAATACCATCTGATGTTTCCATTTTTATATAACGAAATGCTTTTGATAAAGGAAAGATCGAATCGGTATTCACGTCATTATTAAAATACAAACGATCCAGGGTGATCGCCTCCGAATCACTGTTGGCTTCTTCTTTACTTTCACCATAAATAATATTGATCTTTCCTTTTCCTTTGATACCATGAAGATGTATGTAACCGAATGTTTCTTTCCCGAAATCAATTAAGGAAGCATCGCCCTCTTTGGTAATGGATACCGGCGATTGTGGCCGTGTCGCTAATTTAAATTGGGAGGGTAAAATATTGGGATCATTAAAATTGCCGCTACCTGCTTTGACCCATTTTGTTGCAGATACATCGGATGTTTTTCCGGTTTCATCTATCCATTCTTTGTCTTCGTAAGTAAGCAGCCAGCTTGTATCTGACACAATAGTGTTGCCTTTTACAAATATTGCAGGGACTGTTGACAGTGAATAAACTTTTATGTTGATTTTATGTTTTCCGGCAGGAACTGTTATTGTTGACGGAGTTCCTTCAAACAACTTGCCATCCAGTTTTACATTGTATTTGCCTTCCGCATAAATATGAACTTCTTCAGGTTTTTGCAATGTGTATGTTTTATGAAAATCCATCAGCACATAATGACTATCCATTTTCCAGAATACAGGGAAAAAGCTACCACGATCGGTACGGCGGTTTTGCATCTGGTTGCTGAGCCATATTTCATAGTCTCCGGGATACCAGATCCATGTAGCTTTTGATTGCGGTACTGCTGTAACCTCTTGCGCAGGCAAGCTTCCAAAAGACAGAATCATTAAAATAATTAAAACAGCTTGCTGTATTCTCTTTTTTGTTTTGCGAAATGATTGCATTGAAAATATTTAATGTCCATTGAAAATGATATACAAAGCCACCATGACAACTATTAATAAACTCCACCAGATCCAGACTCTTGTAGTAGGTTTTGCCGCCAGTGCTGCACTTTTATAATCAAACGAATGAGCAAGGAATAGGTTGGAACTTTTATCAAGATAAGAAAGCAAAAATGCTACAGCAGACAGCACTACAAAAATATAAAACGATAAAAGCAAAAAGTTCGGCCAACCAGGATGTGTCGCCACCGGAAACACCCATAAATAAAGTACGCCGACCAATATGCTAAAAATAGTTCCGTAAATTAAAATAGCATTAACAGCTTTTGCCGTCGTTTTTTCCCAAAGAACACCAAACAAAAACACTACGGACATTGGTGGCGCTAAAAAGCCAAGAACAGATTGGAATACGTCGAAAAGATTCAAACCTTTAATCGAATTAATTGCTAAAGCGATTAAGACTGAAACAATAGCAGTCCAAACAGTGACCCATCGTCCAATCTTTATTATTTCTTTGTTCGTTGCTGCCGGTTTATATTTTTTTACAAAAATATCCATAGTAAAAACGGTACTGACCGAATTAAGAGAAGAGCCAATATTGCTCACCAGCGCAGCAATTAATACTACAATAATCAAACCCCTCATTCCTTCCGGAAAAAGATTTGTAACCATTACCAGGTATGCGCGATCAGGATTTTGTAAATGTGGAAATAAAATAAAACACAGAACTCCTGGTATAATGAATAAAGGAACATCCAATATTTTTAACCAGCCTATAAAGTTAGCCCCCAGTTGACCTTGTTCCAGATTTTTTGCGCCCAAAACTGATTGCACCATTGATTGCTCGGTACACCAAAACCAAACACCCATTACCGGGTAGCCCAGGATAATGGCCGGCCATGGATAATTTTTGTCATTAGAAGGAAGAAACAAGTTCCAATAATTCGCCGGCACTTTATGATATAATGCACTTAATCCACCTACTTTTTCGATGCCAATAATGGTTAACGTAAGCGAAACGACGATCAACAATATCATCTGAAAAACATTGGTAATGGCAATAGCACGCAAACCACCGGAGGCTGCAAAAAAAGTAGCGACCACTACCATCGCAATTACCGACTGCCACATAGGAATGTTTAATAATTGCTGCACTAAAATTCCTCCTGCAAACAAACCCAGGGACAACCATGAAATCAATATAGTAATCAGTGTGTACCAGGCCAACACGTTCCGTGTTTTATCGCCAAAACGTTTGCCCATAAATTCAGGCAAAGTCGAAACTTTTGCACCTAAATATTTTGGGGCAAAAACAACAGCCAATAATAGAATAAATACAAAAGCATACCAGGCAAAATTACCCGCAACAATGCCGGTTGTATATCCAATACTTGCAGAAGCAATCAACATAGAGGGGCCCACATTTGTCCCCCACATATTTAATCCAATGCTGTACCACTTCAAAGAATGTTGCGCTAAAAATAAATTCTCATCCGGCTTTCTTTTTTTGACAAAACTTACCCAATAACCCAAACCAAACAATAGCAAAAGGTAAACACCCACCACTACAAAATCTATCGGTTTTAGAGAGTTATAAATAGAGTTCATACTAAAGCGTTGTTGATAAATTTTGAAGTTGATAACGGTTCAAAATATCGGCTACTCTTACAGGTGTACCGGTTTTCAAAGACTCATCCATGGCCTGCAATAAGGCAATCGTGATAATGCCTTCTTTCATATCAGGATAAGCCGTGAAATCATGTTCGATGGAATCCGCAAAATATTCAAGATAGTTTTGATATTCGCCCGCATGATGGCTTTGCCCTTCAAAACGGAAATAATATTTTAATGTATCATCGCCCCATGTAATCATTTTTTCCTCCCCGCTTTTATCTGTAATTGAATATCTCAATTCATGATAATCTGCCTGGCTGGCGCCTTCCGTGCCCCGAAGAATACAGGTCATACCGCTATCTCTTTTTGCAGGCTGTGTTGGGCCGGTATAACTGCCGCTCACACTCGCAATCCTTCCATCTGATGCCTTAAAAATAAAATGCATCGTGTCTTCATTCTTTAAGCCGGCAGCTTTGCCATTGGCGCTTATCATTCCGTAACCGATCACTTCTTCAATGTTGGGCAAATACCATCTTATAAAATCAACAGGATGACTCAATCCGCCATACAACCATTTGAAAGATTTTTCCAATGCCCATTTCTTTTCGAGGAACCAACGGTGGTCAGCATTATAATTGCTTTCAATTGTAATTAATTCTCCAATTTCACCTGCTTCAAAATCTTTGCGTTGCCTTTTCGCGGGTTCGAAAAAACGTGAACTTTGTCCCACAAAAACTTTTTTCCCTGTTTGTTCCTGTAGTTGCAATAATTCTTTTGCGTCAATTAAATCATCAATAAATGGTTTGGTACAAACTACATGTTTGTGGTGAAGCAAGGCTTGTTTAACATGTTGTGCATGTAGATGATCGGGGGTATAAATGGCAATCACATCAATCTCTTTGTCATTCAGCATTTGCTGATAATTAATTGTATAATTTTGGAAATTGAATTCATGACAACGTTGCTTACATAACTCCTCATTTGCATCGCATATCATCTTCAATTGATATCTATCGCTTTCCAATGCTGCGGACATAGTGCTTCGGCCTTCTCCTAGCCCTAATATTCCAATTTGTAACATAATTTAAAATTTAAAAAACCGGTTTTAAAAGCACCCATGTTTCGCCTGGGTTCGTACCTTCAATTCCCTCCTGGTATTTTTTCATTATTGAATTCCATTCATCCACACGCGGATTATTTTCAGTTGTTTTTGGATTTAATTCATTCAAGGTTTTTCCTTTCGGAATGCTGATGATCAGTATTAACTGCCTTCGGTTTTTTAAAACAATCACTTGCTGAAAATCTGCATTACAGAAGCCTTTAGCCACCTCTGGCCACTTTTCAAATTGAGTGGCATGATAGTGTAAATACTGATTTTGCATGGAAATATCTTTGACCAAATTCGCGGTCATTATAACATTACTCCACTGGCTGCTATTCTTTGCCTTCGAACAGTGGCTTTCGTTGAATTCATAAACAAGTTTGCTGTACACTTTCACTTCAGCGTTGGGATAAGCAGCCTCAATTTCTTTTTGCAAATCATCGGGCATCCGTAGCGTATCATAAACAACCAGGTGATTTTT
>JBQCFI010000375.1:0-3293 GCA_051959325.1 Ginsengibacter sp.
TCCATCGGAGGTTATACCATTGTAAAAGCCGATTCGCTGGAAGAAGCGACCGAACTGGCAAAAGGTTGCCCCGGCCTTTCCGTTGGCGCGACTGTGGAGGTGAGGGAGATCCAGCAGATGTAATCATCCAAGGTTGCCAACTTTTCAAAAGTTGGCAACCTTCATTGAATTCCCGAGACACAATTTGAAAACAGTTGAATGCCTTTGTACTTTTGCTTGCCGTGGTCGGTGTCCTCACCGACCACCAGAATTGTATGCGTTTTCAAGGTTGGCAACTTTAATTATGGCGACACAATTTGAAAACCGTTGAATGCCTTTGTACTTTTGCAAAGGCATTTATTTTTATGAAACAGACAGAACTGATCCCCCATTTATTCAGAACAGAATACCAGAAAATCGTTTCGGTGCTTTATAAATTATTTGGCATTGACCACATCGAAATTGCAGAGGACATTGTGAGCGATACTTTCCTTTCAGCTTCTGAATTGTGGGGATTGAAAGGGCTGCCTGAAAATCCTACCGCATGGCTTTATACGGTTGCAAAAAACAAGACGAAAGATTACATGAAGCATGATGCTATTTTTACCCAAAAGATTGCAAAAGAAATAAAATACAGTGCAGAAACATTCCACGAAACAGAGATCGACCTGTCCGTTAAAAATATTAATGACAGCCAGCTGGCCATGATCTTCACCGTTTGTCATCCGTGCAATCCTCCGGAAGCACAAACCGGGCTGGCGTTAAACCTTCTTTGCGGCTTTGGAGCAGGAGAAATTGCCAACGCTTTTTTGACCAACAAAGAAGTTATTTACAAAAGATTGCAACGGGCAAAGGAAAAACTAAGAAATGAAAAGATTAAAATAGAACAACCGGCCTTATGTGAAATAAACGGGCGGCTTCCATCCGTTTTACTTACGTTGTACCTGCTTTTTAATGAAGGCTATTATTCTTCAAACCAGGATGTGAGTTTGCGAAAAGACCTCTGCCTCGAAGCCATGAGGCTCACTTATTTGCTGATACAAAACGACTACACCAATCAACCCGCGGTGAACGCGTTATTCTCGCTGATGTGTTTTCATTCCTCGCGTTTTGAAGCAAGAACAGATGAAGAAGGAGGAGCCATCCTATACGACGATCAGGATACCGCTCTCTGGAACCAGGAACTAATTGAGAAAGGTGAATATTATTTAAACCTGTCATCCCGGGGCAATCAATTATCGAAATATCACCTGGAGGCGGCTATCGCTTATTGGCATACACACAAAGAAGACACTAAGGAAAAGTGGGAAAATATTTTACAGTTCTACAATCAATTACTGCAAATAGAATATTCTCCCATCGCTGCGTTGAACCGCACTTTTGCCCTTGCAAAAGCTAACGGAAAAAAGGAGGCAATCACAGAAGCTGAGAAATTAAACCTGCCTGGCAATCATTTGTATTATGCTTTATTGGGAAATCTGTACACTGATGTGGATGATGCAAAGGCATTGGCCCATTATCAAAAAGCACTTGCTCTTACCAGTTCCAATTCCGATAAAGTGATCATCGAAAAGAATATAGAGCGGTTGAAGGACCAGGGCTGAATAATACTATACTAAAGGATCAAGGAGGAAGAATGTTCAGCGTGGTTTTTATCTCAGCAATGTTACAGTCCCATTTAATTGCACCGGTTTGTTGTTTATATCTGTAAAACTGATTGTCCATACATAACTTCCTAGCACGGAGGGTTCGCCTTTAAAAGTGCCATCCCACCCTTCGTGGATATTGTTCGTTTCGAAAACCGTTTGGCCCCATCGGTTGATAATCCGGAAGTGAAAACTGGAAACAGGAAAAGGATATTTTACCCGGAAAACATCGTTCATTCCATCACCATTAGGCGTGAAAGCATTTGGCATCAGAATGTTACAATTTCTTTCAGTGATCCTGATGGTTTCACTGTGGCTTCCGCATTCATTAGTGGCTGTTAATTGGTAAATCCCTTCGTGCGTTACTACAAAATCACGACCGGTACTTCCATCCTCCCACAACAGTGAAGCATTTGTGTTTAACCTTGGCTTCAATACAATTTCCTGGCCTGAACATATCGCGGAGTCTGTTCCTAATGAGAACCACGGAATTGCTGTCTGCAGCACATTCACGGTATCAGATGCGGAGCAATGATTCAAATCAACTGAAAGAATGTATTGCCCTGCTTTTTGAACCAGGTAATCGGGGGCAGTACTTCCATCCTGCCACAAATAGGTAGCAAGGTTTGTATAAGATTTCAGCTGAAGGTTTTGGCCTTCACAAATCGTAGTATCTTTTCCAAGGTAAACTGCCGGTGTTAGTTTTACAATAACTTTTATCATCGCGGTGTCCGTAAAGCATTCATGCTCACCCGTGCCCACGACTGTGTAGCTTGTGGTGGTGAACGCAGAAACTACCGGATTGGGAACAGAAGTGTTACTCAGCCCTTCCGTATTATGAATCCATTGATAGCTTTGTGCTCCAACCGCCTGGAGCTGAATAGTTTTTCCGCTGCAAACTTCAGCTTCCTTAGGTAATTGTAATACAAAAGGATGAATGACTTTAATTGAAACAGTCGCATTACTTGTGCATCCAAATTCATTGGTTACGATAACGACGTAATCGGTATTATTTGCCGGAGAAGCAGCAACCGCCGGTTGATTGTTGAAATTGAGTCCCTCAGAAGGATACCATGAATATCCGGTGCCTCCTGCGGCAGTGATAGAAACTGAAGAACCTTCGCAAAGGATAGCATCCTGGCTGGAGAGGGTAACTTCGGGCTTCCCGTGTACCTGCAGAAGGTGTGTTACGGTATCAGCGCAACCACTATTATCCACTACCAGCTTTACCAAATAATTGCCTGGCTGATCATATTTCTTTTCGGGAGGAGTTTTCTGATTGACCACTGTGCCGTCGTCAAAGATCCATTTCCAGACTGGCTGCCCGGGAATCAATGTGTTTCCTGAAAATTGTGCAACGGACTGCTGGCAAATATCAGAAGGGCCATTTATCTCCCCGCCGAGTCCTTGTAATGCGGTAATCTGCATTTCCGCCTGCTTCATACAGCCGGCAGGTGACTGTATTTGCAAAGTAACTTTATAAGTTCCCGGCTTGTCGTAGGTAAATGACGGTTTTTCTACATTGGCAGTGTCCATTTGGTTTGCTGTTCCAAAATTCCAATGATAAGTTAAAAGAGGTTGAGGTCCTTCGCCGGAACCGATATTGGTAATAACAGGATTGAACTGGACTTCCTTTGGTGCACAAATCTGAGGGATGCTCTTTAAAGT
>JBQCFI010000376.1:0-2325 GCA_051959325.1 Ginsengibacter sp.
TAACATACTGATAATTTCTGCCTGGATCTGCGGACCGGATGTTTTTAGTTTGTTTAACCAAAGTGATGTTGTGGCAGAATTTATTTTTCCTTCCGCCAGTCTCAAGGCGGCAGCGCGATACTGAGCATTTTTATCTTCCAATGCATCAATCAGCACTGCGGCGTTGTTTTTACCTTGAATCTGGGTCAATAACGTCATCGCCGCAATACGTGAATGTACCTGGTTGTCCTGGTTTGTGTTTTTCATTAATAAATCAGCCAGTTTTTTTGCCACGTTTCCATTACCGTTTTCCGCCAGCCTGTTTAGATATAATAAATACGAACCGGTTGCATCGGTGCTCTCAAACGTATAGCCGCTTTTTTCAGCAGCATTCGCTAAAAGTGAAGCAGAAGAAGGATTTCCAATATTAGCCAGAGCATTTAACGCAACTTTGCGAAGCATGAGGTCTTTGCTATCAGCCAGTTTTGTTATTGCCGGAACAGCAGCGGCAAACCGGCTATCTCCCAAGCCTTTTACCACCGATAAACGGCAGGTTCCTTGTGAAGTTGAAAGCGCTTTTAATAACGCATTTTTTGCAGCAGGAGAATTTATTTTTATTAAAGCTCTTGACGCAGGATCACATAATTGCTCATCATTTAGATACGGCTTCAACACAGATACTGCTTCATCGCTTTGCGCCACTATCTGCAACTGGCTAATGATGAATGCTTTATTTATTTTGTCCTCAATTCTTGTCAAAGCCGCGCGCAAAGCACGCTCACTCATTTTGCGCCAGTTCTCTCTTCCGGGCTGGGTTACATAATAAGAAAAGCCATTAATTGCATATTCTGCGTGCGTATTATCTCCTTTGCCGGGCGGTGCAAGCGTTACAGCAATATTTACCAATCCCTTTTCTTCCAGCGCTGCCATTTGCTTCATTGCAGTGGTATATGCAACAGAATCTTTAGCCGGCATCTGTGCCAATAAATCCGCGATTTTCGTAGTTAAAGTACGCTGATCTTTATTCGCTTGTGCCATCGCCGTTGATGCAAACATTGCGATCGTCAGGAGTGTAAAAAGTAATTTCTTCATAATGATATGCTTAACAGGATGTTTGTTTTTTTGAATTGTTTTTATTTAATCAAAAGGAACAATAAGTTTTATGTATTGCTAATGAGTAAGTCAGATCGTCCATGGTTCACGAAGTGGCGGATAAATCAACCGGTTTGCCCCTTCATCTCCAATGAATTCCTGCTTTACCGGATCAAATTTCAAAGAACGGCCGAGTCGCAATGCGACCAATCCCATATTCACAATTGTGCAGGAACGATAGCCATTCTGCTCATTCAAAGCAAATTTTTTCCGCTCTTTTACTGCTTTTATAAAATCAGTTTCCTGTGGTTCGGGATCGGGAAACGCGGCAAGCTTTTTTTCCAGCTCAGGAATATCAGAGCGGAATCCGGGATACAATTTTCCTTTAGGTCCTTCTATGTATGGCACTTCATCATTGCCTTCTCCATCCAGCACGATCTTACATCCATCGGCATAAGTATATACAATCCGGCGCCAGGTTCCTACCGCATCCGGGTGTTGTTGCGGAGCATCAATTTCTACCGATACCGGGCTTTCGTCATCTTTTCCGAGAAAATATTGAACCGGGTCAATATAATGTTGTCCCATATCACTGAGTCCGCCACCATCATAATCCCAATAACCACGAAAAGTTTGATGCACCCTGGCTGGATTGTAGGGCTTGTAAGGCGCGGGGCCAAGCCAGAAATTATAATCGAGTTCTTCAGGAACAGGCATCGGTTCAAGATTGGTTTTCCCAACCCAATAAAATTTCCAGTCAAAGCCGGTACGGCGGCCAATCGTAACTTTTAATGGCCATCCCAACAAACCACTATCGACTAGTTTTTTTATAGGCTTTACCGTTGTGCCCATTCCATAAAAAATGTCCTGGAATCTAAACCAGGTATTTAAACGGAAAATGCGGCCATTTTGCTGTACTGCTTCTACCAGCCTTTTCCCTTCACCGATGGTGTGCGTCATCGGTTTCTCGCAAAAAACATCTTTACCGGCCCGCGCCGCATCCGCAGCAATAATTCCATGCCAGTGCGGCGGAGTAGCCACGTGAACACTATCTACTTCAGGTAGTTGAATCAGTTCGCGGTAATCACTAAAGGCTTTTATCTTTTTATCTTTCAGGATGTTTAATGCTTGTTGTAAATGATTTTTGTCCACATCGCAAACTGCCACAACGCGGGTTCCGTTATAAGCAAAATGATTTCGTCCCATCCCACCAACGCCGACAACTGCTTTGGTAATTTGATCACTCGGAGGAGT
>JBQCFI010000377.1:0-8707 GCA_051959325.1 Ginsengibacter sp.
ACTGGATCATAGAAGGACCAACAAAAGTGAGCCGCCATTCTGTTATTTCTACCAATCATTATTTGAAAAAAGTAGTTCCGCCGGATCCTTTAGATAAAGTACTTAATGGCCGTTCTCCGATGTTGATGATGGATATCAACGAGGTCAGCCAGGTAAATGAACCTGATATTGATTTGAGTATTTTACCCGGCCCGGCTACTTCTACCACATTTATTGAGCGGGATGAAACAAAGGAGATTAAAGAAACTGCAGCGGAAAGATTATCGATAAATGACCACAAAAAACCATAATTAAATTTTAGTTTTCACACCATGTATCAAAACCAAATTCTTTTAGCGATCGACTGGATTTTATTCACCGAAAAACTTGTTTTAATTATCGTTGTGGTAATGGTTTCTCTTTTTGTTGCGATGTATTCGACTTATGCTGAACGCAAAGTTGCTGCATTTATGCAAGACAGAATTGGACCAAACAGAGCCGGTCCTTTTGGAATACTTCAACCAATGGCTGACGGAATGAAACTGTTTTTTAAAGAGGAAATTGTTCCTAATTTTTCTTCTAAGTTTTTATTTATTCTTGGGCCGATTCTGGCGATGCTAACCGCCATCATGGTTAGTGCAGTCATTCCCTGGGGAGATAAATTATTTATTTTCGGACGGGAAGTAACTCTGCAAATAGCAGATATTAATATTGGAATTTTATACATTTTTGGTGTTGTTAGTCTGGGTGTTTACGGAATTATGATTGGCGGCTGGGCAAGTAATAATAAATTCTCTCTGCTTGGTGCAATGCGTGCCGCTTCACAAATTATCAGCTATGAACTTGCTTTGGGAATTACATTGATCGCTTTATTGATGATCACCGGCACATTGAGTTTGAATGAAATGGTAGCACAGCAAAAAGATCATTTGTGGAATATATTCCTTCAGCCTTTGGGATTCTTAATCTTCCTTGTTTGTGCTTTTGCTGAAACAAACCGAACTCCCTTCGATTTGCCGGAGGCAGAAAATGAATTGATGGGTGGTTATCACGCCGAATATTCTTCAATGAAACTGGGGTTCTATTTATTCGCGGAATATGTAAACATGTTTTTGAGTGGCGCGGTAATGACTACTTTGTATTTCGGAGGTTACGATATTCCTTTTGTAAATGATGCAAACCTGGTTCATACTATTGGACAAAATTGGGTAAGCATCATTGAAGGAGGTGTATTTTTTATAAAAATCTGCCTCTTTATTTTCTTTTTTATGTGGGTAAGATGGACGGTGCCAAGGTTTCGTTACGATCAACTGATGAATCTCGGATGGAAGATCTTATTGCCACTTGCGCTTTTTAATATGCTGGTTACCGGCGCATTAATTTTATTAAGACAAAATCACTGGCATTTCTAAAACTTAACGATACTTTTGCAGCATTAAAGAATAGAAGCCAGATTAAATATCGTGAAATGGAAGCATTAACAAATAGAGTGAAACCGGTTGACAGAAGGAAAATGAACTTCTGGGAGCGCATATATTTGCCGGCTGTTGTGACGGGATTGAGCATTACCCTCAAACATTTTTTCAAAAAGAAAGTTACCATAAATTATCCGGAAGAAGTTCGTCCTTTTAGTCCTGTTTTTCGTGGATTACAAATCCTCAATCGTGATGAAGAAGGACGTGAAAACTGTACTGCATGTGGTTTGTGTGCCCTGGCTTGTCCGGCAGAAGCGATTACGATGGAATGTGCGGAACGTAAGCCCGGAGAAGAGCATCTTTATCGTGAAGAAAAATATGCAGCAAAATATGAAATCAATATGCTGAGATGTATTTTCTGCGGTTTGTGTGAAGAAGCTTGCCCGAAAGATGCGGTTTATTTATCCGAAACCTTTGCTCCGGCAAACTACCAGAGAAAGGGATTTATTTATGGAAAACAAGATCTGTTAATTCCTGATCCAAAAACTGATCCTGAAGGTTTTGCAAAAGCAAAGGGTTCGAGGATAAAGCACCCTCAGGGACATGGAAACGAACCTTGATAGTAAAGGAACAAATAGGTTCATTTTCTATTTTAAAATATAGGTTTTATAGAGTTTAGAATAGTTTAAAGGATTTGTGAGGTTCGATTGCAGTAAACGAATAAATAAATAAGATTCCTGGTTTTTTAAAAAACGGTTGATATAATTAAATAGAAAGGTAATATTAGAAACGAAATTTTTCAAATGGAGATAACACAAATCCTCTTCTGGTTCTTATCTGCGCTTGCTTTATTTGGCGCTATTGGCGTAGTTGCAAGCAAAAATCCCATCTATAGTGTCTTATGCCTCATCATTGTATTTTTTGCGATTTCGGGGCATTATGTTTTGATGAATGCCCAATTTTTGGCCATCGTAAACATTATCGTTTATGCCGGAGCTATCATGGTTTTATTTCTTTTCGTCATCATGCTGATGAATTTGAATGCAGAAACTGAACCAATGAAAAATGTTTACATGAAATTAGCCGGGGTCATTTCCGGACTAACATTAATGATTGTGTTGGTGGCGGCGCTTTCTCATTCTGATTCTGCTAACACACTTATGAGAGCAGGAACGAGTGTAGGCCTTACAGAAAATCTTGGCAAAACGTTATTCAATCAATATGTAGTTCCTTTCGAAATAAGCAGTGTGTTGTTTTTAAGTGCAATGGTTGGTGCAATTTTAATTGGTAAAAAAGATTCCGTAAAAAACAGGATATGAAGATATTGACAACTTTTTTGTTTGTGTTGGCAGCCTTGCTTTTTGCAAAAAAATCTTCAGCACAAATTGATTTGAACAATTTAGACCTCAAAGACATTATTGGCAAAGTGATGCATGTAGAAAAAGGATTTGCTCCGAAATTCAGTTTAGGAAGAACGCCGATCCAAAAAATTTCGAAGGTCGCAGAAATTCTTGGATTGAAACAAAATGATGATGTAAATAAATTGTTCAAGACGTTCAGAACAGGACGGATTATTTACAAAGCCGCTGCTTATACAGGCGCTGCCATTGCCGTTTATAGCCTTGTAAGAAAAACAGAAAAGTCTGTAAAAGCACAGGATTATAATGGCGCTTTGTATTCGGGAATTGGTGCGATTGGATCTGGGTTGATCGTGAAATTTTTGACAAAAGGTGCTTCTTATAAAGCGGTGGATATTTTCAATGGAATCGCAGTTAAGAGAATTAAAGATATTTTTTCAATAGGCCCTGCATCAAATACTGCAGGAATTGGTTTGTATGTAAAATTGTAATCATGGAGATTAAGTGGTATATATTTTTGTCGTTGGCCTTATTTTGTATCGGCATCATTGGTGCGCTCACAAGACGCAATTCAATCATCGTTTTTATGTGTATTGAATTGATGTTGAATTCCGTGAATCTGATGCTCGTCGCTTTTTCAAAAATGCACATGGCCGGCTTGAATGCTTTCAGCTATTCGATGGCATCAAGCGCGCAAATATTTGTATTCTTTATCATGATCGTTGCAGCGGCAGAAGTAAGCGTGGGATTGGCGATCATTGTATTGCTGTACAGGAATACCCGTTCTATTGATATCAATTTTTTAAACCGGTTAAAAAACTAAAACCATTTTCAAAAAAAATGAAAATGGGAAAAAATATTTTTAAATTTTAAACGCTGCCGAAGTTTGGTTTATGGATGCAATTCAACTTATTTACCTGGTTCCTCTTCTTCCTTTAATTGGCTGTTTGATTAATGGACTTGCGCGAAATGCACTTTCAAAAGCATTGATTGGTGTTATTGGAAGCGCAGTAGTTTTTATTTCATTTTGCATCAGCGTTTTGATTTTTATCCAGGTTTCACAAGAGGGCTTTGTTACCCAAAACATTCATTATTTTGATTTTATCCATGTAGATAAACTGGTGATTCCTTTTGAATTCCAGGTAGATCAGCTCACTTCTTTATTTCTCTTAATTATTACCGGCGTTGGATTTTTAATTCATGTTTATTCCATTTCTTACATGAAAGATGAAACGCAATCCGGTTTTGGAAGATACTTTTCTTACCTGTATTTATTTGTGTTTTCCATGCTGATACTTGTGCTGGGCGGCAATTATGTGATCATGTATATCGGCTGGGAAGGTGTAGGGCTTTGCTCTTATTTGCTCATTGGTTTCTGGTTCAAAGATCAGGCAAATAATGATGCTGGTAAGAAGGCTTTTATTATGAACCGCATCGGCGACGTGGGATTTCTTCTTGCTGTTTTCTGGATGATTTCTGCATTTGGAACCGCTTCCTATGCGCCGCTGTATAATTCAGAAAATGGCATTATTTCTTCGGTTACTGCAATCAATTCTCCTGCCATTGTGGGTATTACTTTATTGTTATTTGTCGGAGCAATCGGCAAAAGCGCTCAGATACCTTTATATACCTGGCTTCCCGATGCGATGGCGGGCCCCACACCGGTTTCCGCGTTGATCCATGCGGCAACAATGGTCACTGCGGGAATTTACATGATTGCGCGAAGCAATATTTTATATTCCTTAGCTCCTGTTACTTTGGCCGGCGTTGCAAGCATTGGTTTGATAACGGCGATTGTTGCTGCAATCATTGCTTTGAAACAAAATGACATTAAAAAAGTATTGGCTTATTCTACTGTCAGTCAACTGGGATATATGTTTTTGGGTTTAGGCGTTGGCGCTTATTCAGCTGCGGTTTTTCATGTGATGACACATGCTTTTTTTAAAGCACTATTATTCCTTGCAGCCGGCTCTGTGATTCATGCAATGGGCGGCGAACAGGACATGACTAAAATGGGTGGTTTGGGTAAAAAAATGAAGATAACTTATGCTACGTTTTTTATTGCAACGCTTGCAATTGCAGGTATTCCGCCATTTTCAGGATTCTTTTCAAAAGATGAAATTCTTTCCGCAACTTTTGCCCAAAGCCCTTTATTATATGTCATAGGGCTTGGTGGTGCGCTGCTTACTGCTTTTTACATGTTCCGGGCGTTGGCAATGACGTTCAAAGGAAAATTCAGAGGGACTGCTGAGCAGGAACATCACATCCATGAAAGTCCTGCAACCATGACGGTTCCGTTAATTATCCTGGCGATTCTTGCTGCTGTTGGAGGCTTTATTGGAATACCAGAAGTGTTTGTAAAAAATGCAAACAAATTCGATGAATTTTTGGCACCGGTTTTCGCTCATTCGACCTCGTTTATGGGCATGCATGAAGTTTCTCATCAAACAGATTTGATTTTAATAATTGTTTCATCTGTCTTAGTAATAATTGTTTCTTTTTGGGCCTATAATAAATTTAAGAATTACACTCCGTCAACTGTTGGTTCTGATAATGCTTTTGTAAAAGCAATTAAAAATAAATTTTATGTTGATGAAGCGTATTATATGCTTTTTGTAAAACCATATCGTGCTTTAGGCGCTTTTTTAAATAATATTTTCGATAAAAAAGGAATTGATGGAATAGTAAATGGTGTAGGAAGAAGTGTAAATTATGGAAGCCGTCAATTAAGATTATTACAAAGCGGCCAGGTTGGTTCTTACCTTTTATTGATGGTTATTGGATTGCTGATATTATTTATTATTCAATTGTTTACAAAATAAAATTAATGCTGGGCACATACTATACTTTTCCTGAATTGTTGATTTGGATTCCTTTTATTACGGGGCTGATTGCTATTTTTATTAAGAATGGAAAAAGTGTGAAAATGTTCGCGCTTTTATCTTCCATCGCTACTTTGATTGTTTCTGTCATTAGTTTGTGTTATACAGACGTAGCGGCTCACCCGGATTTTTTTTACTATAATAATGTTTCTTATGTGTGGATGCCTTACATCGGTTCCAGCTTTTCTGTTGGCCTTGATGGAATGGGTTTTGTACTTACTTTTTTAACCGCATTTTCTTACCCGCTCATTTTTGCCGCAACATATAAATCTGAGTATAAAAACCCGAATGCTTTTTTTGCTTTGATGCTTTTGACACAGGCAGGAATTATGGGCGTGTTTGTAGCTACTGATGCATTATTATTTTATTTTTTCTGGGAACTGGCTTTGATTCCCATTTACTTTTTATGTAGCCGATGGGGCGGTGAAAAAAGAATTGCCGCTACTTTCAAATTTTTCGTTTATACCTTCTTAGGTTCTTTGCTGATGTTAGTTGGAATCATTTTCGTGTATGTTCATACCGCTCCCGTTACTCCCGATTCGGCACATTCATTTTCTATAAATGCTTTTTATAGTGCTACGCTATCTTCCGGGCAGCAGGATTGGTTGTTCTGGCTTTTCTTTATTGCTTTTGCTGTAAAAATTCCGATTTTTCCATTTCATACGTGGCAACCGGATGTGTATGAGCAGTCCAATTATCCTTCGGTAATGGTACTCAGCGGATTGATGGTAAAAATGGGTGCATTTGGAATCATTCGTTGGATACTTCCAATTTTTCCTGCGGCTGTTGTAAAATATCAGCACCTGGTAATGGTGTTGTGTATCATCGGCCTTATTTATGCAAGCTGTATTGCTTTGTATCAAAATGACCTGAAAAGATTTGTTGCCTGGTCTTCAATCGCGCATTTGGGGTTGATGAGCGCGGCAATTTTTGCAGCAAATAATTTGAGTTTACAAGGTGTGATGCTGGAATTGCTCAATCATGGAATTAATATTCTTGCGTTATGGATTGTAGTAGATATTATTGAAAAGAAAACCGGGGTAAGAAAAATATCAGAGTTGAGCGGACTTGCCGGCAAATCACCGGCATTGGCTATTTTCCTCGTGATCATTGCTTTTGCAAATATCGCGCTTCCACTTTCAAACTCTTTTGTGAGTGAATTTTTAATGTTAAACGGACTGTTCGATTTTAGTATTTGGTTTGGTGTTTTCGGTACTCTTGGAATTGTTCTTTCTGCCTTTTATATGTTGAATATGGTACAAAAAACATTTTTTGGTAAAGCAAATATGTTGGCGGAACAAGCCCGGAAAATGAGCGCTGGACAGGGAATCGTTTTATTTGTGCTGGTGATTGCCATCTTATTTTTAGGAATTTATCCTCAACCTGTTATTCATTTGACACAATCAACTGTAACAGATATTTTGAGCAAGGCATCCTTTAAATAAAGGAGATTGAAAGTTTTGAAATAAAGTTTTTTAAATAAAATAAAAAATAAAACACTTTGGGTGTTGGGATTACATTATGAATGCAATAATATTAACGGCACTTTGGGGAGTAATAATGATGTTTGGAGGAGTTTTTTTCAAAAAAAGCGCCGCGCCAAAATACTGGGCCGTTGCTGGTATCATCATTGTTTTGGTTGCCAATATTCTTGAATTTTTCGGCCATCCTTTTTTTAATGTAGATACAAAAGGAATGTTGAAATTTGATTCATTCGGCCTTCATTTTAATACCATCGCTTTTATCTGTACTTTATTGTTTTTTCTTTTAAATGGAAAAGATTTTGAAAAGATCGGAATTCACGTATCGGAATATTTTGCTTTAATGTTTTTTGTCTTGTGCGGACTTTCAGTTTTATCCTCCTTCAATACTTTATTGTTACTTTTTCTTGGGATCGAGATTTTATCCATTCCATTGTATATACTAACGGGAAGCGATAAACGAAATTTAAAAGGCAACGAAGCTGCGCTGAAATATTTATTGATGGGTGCTTTTTCCACGGGTATTCTGCTAATGGGAATTGCTTTAATTTATGGTGGAAATACACTTGGTTCATTTTATATAGATGCGATCAATTTGGGCAGCGGAAGCCTTCCTGTATTAATAGCTGCAGGGTTGGTATTGATGCTCGTGGGTATTTCATTTAAAGTTTCTGCAGCGCCGTTTCATTTCTGGGCACCCGATGTGTATGACGGAGCGCCTGCGGTTGTTTCTTCTTTCATGATGACCATTGTGAAGATCGCTGCTTTTGTGGCCTTCTTTAGATTATTTCTCACTTCTTTCGGAGCAATGCAACATCAATGGCAAATGCTGATCGTAGTGATAACAGCAGCAACATTATTAATTGGAAATATTACTGCGGTCTTTCAAAAAAGTGTAAAAAGAATGCTTGCCTATTCCAGTATTTCACATGCTGGCTTTATGATGTTTACCTTGTTTGCTTTGAATGATACAGCAAAAGAAGGTTTGCTTTTGTATGCAGCTGCCTACAGTATCGCAACCATCGGTATTTTTGCTATTATTATAAAAATGTCAGATTATTCCATTGAAGGATTTAACGGACTTGGAAAGAAACAACCTTTACTTGCATTGACGGCTGTCATCTTTCTGTTATCATTAACAGGAATTCCGTTAACCGCGGGGTTTACAGCCAAATTTTATGTATTGATGGCAGCTGTAAAAGATGGCCATCAATTGTGGCTCGTTGTCCTTGCCGTTATTTGCGCTGCAATCGGGGCTATCTATTATTTCAAAGTGATACAGGCAATTTATTTCAAAGATCCGGTTCCTGGTGTCAATGATGATATTCACGTTTCTTCTTCCTTTAAATTTTTATTGGTCGTAACTGCTGCGCTTATTATTCTCTTAGGGTTCTTACCTGGTTTGTTGATTGATTGGATTTATTATTAACAGTAAAAGAAGAAATAACGAGATTTTCTATTTTCCGATTACAATGCCTTTAATGTCATGAAATGATAATTCACCAAATTGGAATAAATCGTTTGGATGAAAACAACATTAAAACTTGCCGCAGTTTTTGAAGAAGCAGAAGAAGGCAGAGACATTGCTTTTT
>JBQCFI010000378.1:0-2830 GCA_051959325.1 Ginsengibacter sp.
TTTTACCGGTTCCGATTTTCTTCGAAGACAAGCAAATCAATAATCCTACTCCTGCATGGACAAAAAAGCCTGCAGATCTTACCACACAGGATTACCAGGATTTTTATAAAGAATTATATCCGTTTGGCGAGCCGCCATTATTCTGGATTCATTTGAATGTGGATTATCCTTTTAACCTTACCGGAATTCTCTATTTCCCTAAAGTGAAAAAGAGTTATGAAATTCAGAAAGATAAAATTCAATTATACAGCAACCAGGTTTTTGTAACGGATGAGGTAAAAGATATTGTACCGGAATTTTTAATGCTTTTGCACGGTGTGATTGACAGCCCGGATATTCCGCTAAACGTGAGCAGGAGCTATTTACAAGGTGATCCTAATGTAAAAAAGATTGGTTCTTATATTACAAGAAAAGTTGCCGACAAACTTGAGGAGCTTTTTAAAGAGGATAGAAAATCATTTGAAGAAAAATGGGAAAGCCTGGGCCTTTTTGTAAAATACGGGATGATCACCGATGATAAATTTTTGGAAAAAGCCAATAAATTCAATTTGTATGAAGATGCGGGCGGCGATAAGTTTTACACGATGGAAGAATATCGCGGCGCAACAGAGGCTTTGCAAAAAAACAGAGAAGGTAACCTGGTGATGTTATACACCACAGATCCGGTTCAGCAAAATGCTTTTATAAAATCAGCGGAGCAAAAAGGCTATAAAGTGGTAAAGCTCTAAACAATCGTGGATGCTGCGTTTATCAACAATATGGAAATGAAATGGACTGACGTTCAGTTTGTAAGAGTAGATGCCGATATTACTGAAAATCTTATCGATAAAAATGAACACAACGAGTCAGTTTTAAGTAAAGATGAACAGGAAAAACTGAAGGAGTTATTTAAGTTTGAAAATCCGGAATTGCATACAACTGTTGAGATAAAAGGCCTGTCGCCTGAGTCGGCACCGGTCATTGCCACCCGTCCTGAATTCATGCGCAGAATGAAAGATATGGCTATGAATGGCGGCGCCGGCATGGGAAGCTTTTATGGAAACTTGCCGGAAGAAGTGACTTTGACCGTAAATGCAAACCATCCGATCTATCAAAAAATTCTAAAGGAATCAGAGGTAGATGAGCAGGGCAAACTGGTAAAAAACCTTGCAGACCTCGCGCTGCTTTCGCAGGGATTGCTCAAAGGAAATGAACTGACTTCTTTTATTACCCGCAGTGTCGAAATGATGGAAGGGAAGCCAAAGAGCAAGATTATTACAATATAATTTTTTTTGCAATAATGAACAGGCCATCTTCTGAAAAGGAGATGGTTTTTTTTATTTGGGGGTAAGAAATGCGAATTCCAGACCTCACAGGTTTTCGAAACCTGTGAGGTCTTTGAAACACCCGGTGGCTTTGATTTTTGCTCGTATCAATTCTTCTTTTTTAACTCCTTTGCTAATTGGATAGAATGCTCTAGCGAATGTAAGTTATGCCAGTCGCTATGTGCTATAATAATGAATTTTGGATTTTGGAATTTTAATTGAACTTTTTTTAGCGTGGATTCATATTCGCTTACGTTCGCATCACCCAGAAATCCTAAATTTTCAGCTTCAACACCTTTTACCAAACAACCTGCATACAAAATTTTTTCTTTGTTAAACCAGATGACGATATTGTCTTCTGTGTGTCCCGCTCCCGGATAATACGTTTCGAAAGAATATTGACCAACGTGAAAAACGGTATCCTTCATCATCAAAAATTCCGCTCTTTTCTTATGGTTCTTTTTACTTAATTTGTCTGTAAGAACAGTCGTATAGGTTTTAATTCCGCGTTGGCGGTAATATTCAAGGCCGGCAGTTTTGTCGTCATGCCAATGAGTTGCGAAACACATGACCACCTTCTTGTGGTGCTTCAATTGTATGCTATCGAGCAATGGTTGAAATTGCGTTGTGTCCCACGGTGTGTCAAACATTACGACGCCTTGTTCTGTAACCAGGTACATTCCATTTGCAGCCACCAGGCTTTTTTCGTAGGGATGATAAGTTGTATAAACGTAAAAATCACCGGTTAAATGTGCAATTTTCAGTCTGGCATCTTGTGCCTGCCCAAAAACGTTTGTGAGTGAAAAAAATAAAACAGTTGCCAATAGGATCGTGCGCATTTTTTTTATTCTTATTTTAATAAGTTCGTGAACAACAAGTGCCAAGATTAACACAAAAATCCGATATGCAGTAAACCAACTTTTAAGATGGATTCTTAATTTCTTCTTAGCTTGATTGGCGCTCATCGCTATCGACAACGAACGGAGACAAGCGCAAGAATTTCAATGAGATATTCAATAACTTTTTACTCATCGGATGAATGGATGAACAATCGATAAAATTATCCGGAAGCACTTAAAAGGTAAAGGTGTTGTGTTATTTTTTACCGGCTGTGAGCTTTAACTTTTATACCATAACCTTGTTACCTAAAATTAATCAAAGACAGGGTTTGGTTCAATTCATGTTGTTGGTGAAGCCACCGCACTTTTCCTTCGCTCCACACCAACAACGCGCTCTTTCATTTTACCCGAAGACCGGCAAAGCGTAAAAATTGATCATCCCATTATTTTTTCTAAAACACCTAAACACCACGATCCCTACTCCCAACAGAGGCCCTCCCTACACCTACCCACAATAGACTGCTGTACCCGTGCGTTAATTAGCGCACTGGTATAGCACCGGGTCAGGTTCAGGTATGAGGCGTTCAGGCAATAGAACTAGATGGAACATAAACTAAATAAATTAAAAGATTATGGCCAAAGTAACAGATGTTTTTTAAATGGCACTATCGGAACTGTGGTGTTTTA
>JBQCFI010000379.1:0-2012 GCA_051959325.1 Ginsengibacter sp.
TGATGACTTGCAATATGCCGGTGGAATATTCAGCAATATTACCCATGACCATCTTGATTATCACAAAACATTTGATGAATACATAAGAGTAAAAAAATCGTTTTTCGATGCGCTTCCGTCCACTGCATTCGCTTTAAGCAACGCAGACGATAAGCGCGGCAGTATCATGCTTCAAAATACAAAAGCGAAAAAATACCTGTACAGCCTGAAAACACTTGCAGACTTTAAAGGACGAATTATTGAAGATTCACTCCTTGGATTGGAACTAATGATTGATGATGTGGAAGTACACTTCAGGCTCATCGGTACTTTCAATGCATATAATTTGTTGGCGGTTTATGGTGCGGCAATTTGTTTGGGAAAAAATAAAGAAAAAGTGTTGCAGCTACTCAGCAATACAACCGGCGCTGAAGGCCGGTTTGAATATTTGGTTTCATTCAAAGAAAAAGTGGTTGGAATTGTTGATTATGCGCACACTCCCGATGCATTATTAAATGTTCTTGCTACCATTAAAAATCTTCGCCACGGACAAGAAAAAATTATAACAGTTGTCGGGTGCGGTGGCAATCGCGATAAGATGAAAAGACCTGAGATGGCAGCAGTTGCCTGCGAGTATAGCGATAAGATTATTTTCACTTCTGATAATCCGCGCAATGAAGACCCTGATGAAATAATAAAAGAAATGGAAACCGGAGTGCCGGTAACAGCAAGAAGAAAATGCATTTCTATTACAGACAGAAAGCAAGCGATAAAAACGGCTGTAACGCTGGCTGATAAAGAAGATATCATTCTCATCGCCGGAAAAGGACATGAAAAATACCAGGAGATAAATGGAGTAAAAAAACATTTTGACGATAAAGAAGTTTTGGCTGAAATGTACCAGTTAATGGAGAAGTGAGAAAAAAGTAGAAAGTAGTAAGAAGAAAGTAGTAAGTGGTAAATAGAAATTAATAAATAATTATAAACAGAAGTATTTAAATGCTGTACCAACTTTTTGAATGGTTTACAAAAAATGGAATAAAATTTCCCGGTAGCGGGCTGGTCCATTTTATCACTTTCAGGGTGTTGGTAGCTGTATTGTTATCTCTGATCATTACGATGATCTATGGGAAAAAACTGATCCGGATTTTAAAGAAAAAGCAAATTGGAGAATCGGTGCGCGAACTCGGCTTGGCGGGAGAAGAGATGAAAAGCGGTACTCCAACAATGGGTGGAATTATTATCCTGCTGGCGATCCTGATTCCTACTTTATTGCTTGCGGATTTGAATAAAGTTTATGTAAGGTTGATGCTTTTATGTACGGTATGGCTTGGTATTATTGGCTTTGTAGATGATTTTTTAAAGATAAAAGCAAAACGAATTTCAAAAGAAAAAGGGATTCCTTATAAAAAAACAAATGCTGATGGATTAGCGGGAAAGTTCAAAATATTCGGACAGGTAATTCTTGGAATTATCATTGGAGCGACACTTTATTTTAATCCTGCTGTGGTAGTAAAAAGAGAAATAATGGGATCAAAACCGTTGACCACATTTGTGCCACAGAGAGGTGAACATAAAGTAGGAGAAGACACGATCATTGCAGCAGGAGAAGTGCATCGTTTTGTAACTGTAAAAACGCCGATTACAACGATTCCTTTTGTAAAAACGCATGAATTCAATTATGCAAAATTGTTGCCGGCAAGTTGGGAGGATTACACCTACATTTTGTATATCATCATTGTGATTTTTATTGTAACAGCGGTTTCAAATGGGGCAAATATTACGGACGGACTCGATGGCCTGGCTACCGGCGTGAGTGCCATTATTGGATTAGGATTGGGTGTTTTTGTTTTTGTAAGTGGCGATGTGCGCATTGCCGAATACCTGAACATCATGTACATCCCAAATCTTAGCGAACTAGCAATTTTCATTGCGGCATTTGTGGGAGCATGCGTGGGTTTTCTGTGGTATAATGCTTATCCGGCGCAGGTTTTTATGGGAGATACCGGAAGTCTTGCGCTTGGTGGAATTAT
>JBQCFI010000380.1:0-12941 GCA_051959325.1 Ginsengibacter sp.
GCAATGATTGCCAAATCCCTTTCAATAATTAACGGCTCTACTTTCAGCCTTTCGATTTCAAAGCTGAAAGCCTCATCCACCGCAGCTTTGGCTTTATCAGCGGAAGATTCTTCGATTGCTACGCAAATAGAATGCTCTGAAGAACTTTGTGTAATAAGAATTACGTTTATTTCTTCGTTTGCCAGGGTTTCAAATAATCTTTTTGAAAAACCGGGAATGCCTGCCATGCCGCTTCCTTCAAGACTTAACAAAGCAATTTTATTGATGCTCGAAATGCCGCGAATTGTGCTGTCATTTTTTATGGAAGGACTATTTTCTATGAGCGTTCCATAATCGTTGGGAGCAAAAGTACTTTTTACCCAAACCGGAATATTTTTTCGCATTACCGGTTGAATGGTAGGCGGATAAACGACTTTGGCTCCAAAATGAGAAAGTTCCATTGCTTCGCGATACAAAATGTGCGGAATGATTTTGGCATTAGAAACGAGGCGCGGATCGGCGGTCATCATGCCGCTTACATCCGTCCATATCTCCAGCGCGCTTGCATCCAAAGCAGCAGCAATGATGGAAGCGGTATAATCAGAACCGCCTCTTCCTAACGTAGTAGTGATGCCGTTTGTGTCGCTCGCAATAAATCCGGGAACTAGAAAAAATGATTCTTCTGAATTAGAAAAATAATGTTGAATTTTTTCATTGGTTAATTCAAAATCCACTACAGCATGTTCATAATGAGAATTGGTGACAATCAGTTTTCTTGCATCTATCCATTTGTTTTCAAAACCTTCTGATTGAAATTTTGCAGAGATAATTTGTGAGGATAATAATTCTCCGTAACTCATCACCCTATCTCTTGTGCGTGGCGTTAATTCCTGCAATAAGAAAACGCCGTTACAGATGTCTTCAATTTCATTGCAATGTTTTTTTACCAGGCTCAGCAGCCGGCTTTGTTGAGAAATAGGAATCAGTTCTTTCACCATTTCGAGATGGCGGCTTTCGATTTTGTGTAATTCGTCTTTATACGTTTCATCGCCTTTAGAGGCAAGTGTTACGGTATGAATGAGCGTATCCGTAATGCCGCCAAGTGCAGAAACAACCACCACTAATTTTTCTTTTTGGATTCTTTCTTTTAAAATAGAGACAATCTTATTGATGTTTCCGGCGTTTGCCACTGATGAGCCGCCAAACTTTAAAACACGCATAAACTTTTTAATATTAAAATTGATTTTTGAAGAATGATTTTTTCTGAAACAGAAGCTAAAAGCCCAATGGATGATATGACATATTTGCAACCCTTAACGGGTTGTAATAATGGTGGTAGCAATAGTCCCTATTGCAAGAGAAAGAACCGTGGTAGTATGATAAAGATTCCTTGTCATTTTTTAATAAGAGGGCGTGAAGGTAATATAGAATTATTAAAAAACAAGAAAAGATTGAAAAAAAGTTAGGTTAAGAGTTGATATCCAATATTATTTCTAATCTATCTTTACGGGAAGGGCAAACTGAAAAGGTGTTAGCGGCCGGCTGACATAGAAATAACTTTTCTTCGCAAATCCTATTAGTCTTGTTCGGGGTAAGTGCCCTAAATAGAGCACTTACACCGAACAAGACCCGATCCCTGCCAAAGGAAAACACTGAAAGCATCGCCATATAGAAGCGGTAATCAGCCAACCGTATTTAGTAACGATATGAGAATAACGAATTTTGAAAATTTCAAATGTCAAACCCGATATTTATATCACCAGAATATTTAACGGCACAGATTATACTTCGTCGAAATTTATAAAAGAATAATAATTGAAGTGAGTTAAAGAGGCTGTCTCAATCGGACAGCCTTTCTTATTTCAGACCAGCAACAAATAACCCCCATTTCTATTTAAGATTATAATAACCAAAATATAGACCTGAAACTCGTATAAAAAGCCACAATGTAGTAACTTTGCGACCCTGTCATTTTGGCTCCGAAAATTTTTCCGCATCAAATTTGACAACTAACATTTATCTTTTTTTAAAATAACAATATATATGGCCGGGCTTCTCTCAGTATTATTTGGTGGTAATAAAAGCGAAAAAGACGTAAAAAAAATAAGGCCGCTCGTTGGGCAAATCAATTCTTTTTTTGAGCAATATCAAGCTATTTCCAACGATGAACTGCGTGGCAAAACGCAGATTTTTCGTGAACGGATAAAAGAGTATCTGAAAGAAATTGACAACCAGATAGAATCAAAAAAAACAGAAGCAGAACAATTGGATTCCGCAGACATCGCGGGGCGTGACGCCATTTATCGCCAGATTGATGATATGGGCAAAGAGCGCGATAAAAAGCTCGAAGAAGTTCTTCTTGAAATTTTACCGGAAGCTTTTGCTGTAGTAAAAGAAACTGCCCACAGGTTCAAAGACAATACAGAACTCGAATCTACTGCTACAGAATTGGATAAAACTTTTGCCCAAACAAAAAAGTATATCAGTATCGATGGAGATAAAGCCATTTATAAAAACAAGTGGATGGCTGGCGGCACAGAAATTACCTGGAACATGGTTCATTACGATGTGCAGTTGATCGGTGGAATTGTGTTGCACCAGGGAAAAATTGCCGAAATGGCAACAGGTGAAGGTAAAACTTTGGTTTCGACATTACCGGCTTATCTGAACGCACTCGCCGGTCATGGCGTTCATATCGTGACCGTAAATGATTATCTTGCCCGTCGTGACAGTGAATGGAATGGAACTTTATTTGAATGGCTCGGACTTACAGTAGATTGTATTGATAAACATCAACCAAACAGCGAAGAGCGCAGGAAAGCTTATGGCAGCGATATTATTTACGGAACAAACAATGAATTCGGTTTCGATTACCTGCGTGATAATATGGTACACACTCCCGAAGAAATGGTGCAGGGAAAACATCATTTTGCAATGGTGGATGAAGTAGATAGTGTGTTGATTGATGATGCAAGAACTCCTTTGATTATTTCAGGGCCGATTCCGCGAGGCGATCAACAGGAATTTGATCAGCTAAAACCGCGTGTGGAAAAAATAGTAGAAGCACAAAAGAAAGTCACTAGTGCATTTTTAATAGAAGCTAAGAAAAAAATTGCTGAAGGGAATGATGATCCGAAAGATGGCGGATTGGCTTTATACCGTTCACATCGCGGGCTTCCAAAGAACAACGCTCTGATAAAATACCTAAGTGAGCCAGGAATGAAGGTAAAACTTCAGAAAGCTGAAAACTATTACCTGGGTGAACAGCAAAAGAATATGCACATCGTCGATGATGAGCTTTATTTTGTAATTGATGAAAAAAACAACCAGGTTCAACTGACCGATAAAGGAATCGCACTCATTACAAAATCAGGTGAAGACCCGGAATTCTTTATCATGCCGGACATGGGTGTCAAGCTTGCAGAAATTGAAAAAAGCGATTTGACTGCAGAGCAAAAACTGGAGCAAAAAGAAACTTTATTAAACGATTATTCTATAAAAGCTGAACGAATTCATACTGTTCAGCAGTTATTAAAAGCCTATACGCTTTTTGAAAATGATGTGGAATATGTTGTGATCGACGGCCAGGTAAAAATTGTGGACGAACAAACAGGCCGTATTATGGAAGGCCGCCGTTATTCTGATGGATTGCACCAGGCGATAGAAGCAAAAGAAAATGTAAAGATTGAGGCGGCAACTCAAACTTATGCTACTATTACGCTTCAGAATTATTTCAGAATGTATCACAAGCTGGCCGGCATGACTGGTACAGCAGAAACAGAAGCGGCTGAATTCTGGGATATTTACAAACTGGATGTGGTTTCTATTCCCACCAATGTACCGGTAATCCGAAATGATCACCAGGATCTGGTATTCAAAACGAAAAGAGAGAAATTTAAAGCGGTAATAGAAGAGATTGAAAAAATGACGTCTGAGGGCCGCCCGATCCTGGTTGGTACTACTTCGGTTGAAGTGAGTGAATTGCTGAGCAGGATGTTGAAACAAAAAGGAATTCCTCACAATGTATTGAATGCAAAACAACACGCCAAAGAAGCGCAGGTTGTGGCCGAAGCCGGTTTGGCTGGCGCGGTTACCATTGCTACAAATATGGCGGGCCGTGGTACGGATATTAAACTCGGCCCGGGAGTAAAGGAAGCGGGTGGTTTGGCCATTCTTGGCACAGAAAGACATGAAAGCCGTCGGGTGGACAGGCAGTTACGTGGTCGTGCGGGAAGGCAGGGAGATCCGGGTTCTTCTAAGTTTTTTGTATCGCTCGAAGACGATTTAATGCGCATGTTTGGAAGCGAAAGAATCGCCTCGCTGATGGATAGAATGGGTTACAAAGAAGGTGAAGTGATCCAACACAATATGATTTCGAAAAGCATTGAACGCGCGCAAAAGAAAGTGGAAGAAAACAACTTCGGAATCCGGAAAAGGTTGCTGGAATATGATGACGTGATGAATAAGCAGCGTACTGTTATTTACGGAAAACGCAATCACGCTTTGTTTGGCGAAAGGCTGGCGCTTGATTTGGATAATGCATTTTATTCTGTAGCAGAAGGAATCATTAATTCATTTAAAGAAATTAATAATTACGAAGAATTTAAACTTGCGGTAATTATGAATTTTGGAATTGATACTACGATTACTGCAGAACAATTGGAAAAAGAAGATTTAAATGAATTGGCGAACAAACTTTATTATGAAGCCAAAGATCATTACAATCATAAAAACCTGTTGATGAATCAGCAGACGCTTCCGGTGATCAAAAACATCCGTAAAGAACAGGGAGCTCACATCATCAATGTGGCCGTTCCTTTTACAGATGGTAAAAAAGCAATGCAGGCGATTGCCAATCTTGATAAAACCATTGAAACAAATGGAGCAGAACTTACCAATGCGCTCGAACGCAACATCACGCTTGCTTTGATTGATGATGCATGGAAAGAACACTTGCGTGCGATGGATGATTTGAGACAAAGCGTACAAACTGCAGGCTACGAACAAAAAGATCCGCTGGTAATTTATAAGATCGAAGCTTTTGGTGCGTTTAAACAAATGGACGACCAGGTGAATAAAGATATTGTAAGCTTCCTGGCTCATTGCACAATTCCGACAGAACAAAATCAGCCAACAAGAATTACAGAAGAAAGAAGGAGAAGAACCGACATGAGTAAGATGCGGCAGCGGAAAGAAGAATTTGCGGGTGCGGGCGCCGGTCCTGAATATCTTTCAGGAGAAAATGAATACATCGATCCTTCTGAAAATATCAAACAGGAACCGATAAGAGTTGGGCCAAAAGTTGGACGCAATGATCCTTGTCCTTGTGGCAGTGGTAAGAAATATAAGAATTGCCACGGTAGAGGAGAAGGGTAAATAAATATGTTCAGATTTGACAACTTTTAAAAAGTTGTCAAATCTTTGTTTATCACGGTTTTTAGAAAATAGCAATTCTATTTATTTCTTTCTTTACTGCAGAATCATCCTAAAAAATCAGACACAGTCAATAAAAAAACAGACTCTTTGGTAGCAGCCACACTGTGAGGAACATTTCTATGCAAAGCGATCATTTCTCCTTTTCTTAAAACAATAGAATTTTCCTGTGTGTTAAAAACCACTTCCCCATCCAGCACCTGCACGTTGACGACTCCATTGGTCGTATGTTTTTCCATCACGGCATCTTCGTGTAAAGCGATTAATACGATTCTCATTCCATTGGTTTTGTAAATGGTAATTGCATTTCGGTCGCTTTTCTTCCAGGCGGGCTCCTCTTTTATTTGCCTTATAAATTCCGGAACATTCATCGGTACTACCGGCGCATCCATCAAGCGTCCGCCTTCGGGCCTTAGTTCAGTGGATTCGTTGTGTTTTGCTTCCATAAAATCTGTTTATTTTCAAATTATTTGTTTATTTGGAAATTAAAGTCAATGCCTGTCCCTTATGCGCTGCCACATGATCGCTTTTATCGCTTTTTATTTCATATTGGGGATCTTCCTTGCTTGCGTGATGCGTATATCCCTTATAATCAAAATCGGCAGTATGCACTTTGATTATTTTTCCGGATACATGGCCGGCTTCCGAATTCCATTTTACATGATCGCCAATTTTAAAGTGATGTTGCATCTTTTTTCTTTAAATAAAAACCTTCTACAAAAACTGCTCCTAATCTTGAATCATTTCTAAAATATTAAAAATGAAATTTTTAGATTATATAATTTTTCAAAAAGACTGTGTTTCTTGTTACTTTTGTTCGTAACCCAATTTCATTATGCGGCATACACTTTGAGCAAAAAATAATCAAATAAAAAAAATCTAAAAAATGGAATCAACAGAACAATTAGGACTTAATACAGTTCGTGTTTTATCAGCGGATGCGGTACAGAAGGCGAATTCAGGTCATCCGGGAACTCCGATGGGACTTGCGCCAATCGGCGACGTGCTTTGGACAAAAGTGATGAATTACAATCCGCAGGATCCCGAATGGCCAAACCGCGACAGATTTATTTTATCGGCAGGTCATGCGTGTATGTTGCAGTATTGCTTTTTATATCTTACCGGTTATGATGTCACATTAGACGACTTAAAAAATTTCCGTCAGCTTCACAGCAGAACCGCCGGTCATCCTGAATATGGTTTGCTGCCGGGAATAGAAGTGACCACAGGCCCGCTCGGACAAGGTTTTGCAAACGGCGTAGGAATGGCCATCGGCCAACAATATATGGCTTCAAGATATAATAAGCCGGGCTTTGATATTTTTAATTATAAAATTTATGCGATTTGCAGTGATGGAGATATTATGGAAGGTGTAAGCGCTGAGGCTGCTTCGCTTGCCGGACATCTCAAACTCGGCAATCTTATTTATTTATATGATGATAATAAAATAACGATCGAAGGCGATACTTCTATTGCATTTAACGAAGACGTTACTGAGCGTTTCCAGGCCTATGGCTGGCACGTACAATCCGTAGCAGATGGCAACGACGTTGAAGCAATTCATACGGCAATTATTAACGCACAAAATGAAACCAATCGTCCGTCATTAATTAAAGTGCGCACGCACATTGGTTTTGGAAGTCCGAATAAAGTAGATACTGCAGCTGCCCATGGTTCACCTTTGGGAAAAGACGAAGTGCGTTTGGTAAAAGAAAATTTTGGTTTCGATCCTGATAAATTTTTTGTGGTTCCGAATGAAGTTTTGGATTACTATCGCGCTAAGGGAAGTGCGGGTGTAAAAAAAGAACAGGATTGGAAAGATCTTTATGCAAAATATAAAGAAAAGTATTCTTCAGAAGCAGCAGAATATGAATTATTAAGTGATGGAAAATTGCCTGAAGGGTGGAAAGATAATTTGCCCGTTTTTAAACCCGATCCTAAAGGAATCGCAACCAGGAAAGCTTCCGGGAAAACTTTAAACGCCATTGCTGATAAATTGCCGTTATTAATTGGTGGTTCTGCGGATCTGGCTCCCTCAACAGACACTGAGTTGGATTCTTTCAAATCATTTTCTGACGAAAATCACGGAGGCAGGAATTTTCATTTTGGAATCCGGGAACATGCAATGGGAGCAGTCTTGAATGGAATGGTACTTACTAAAGGCATTATTCCTTTTGGCGCCACTTTTCTGATATTTTCAGATTACATGCGTCCACCGGTAAGGTTGGCAGCGATTATGAAAATCCGGCCTGTTTTTATTTATACACACGATAGCATTGGTTTGGGGGAAGATGGAACCACACATCAGCCTGTTGAACAATTGATCGGTTTGCGTTCTGTTCCAAATATGACCGTTATTCGTCCTGCTGACGCAAATGAAACTGTTCAGGCCTGGCGTGTTACTTTGGAGCATTCCGGCGGACCCGTTGCCTTGATTCTTACAAGACAAAATATTCCGATTATTGACCAGGATAAATACGCAAAAGCTACCAATTTGGAAAAAGGCGCCTATGTTTTATCCGATTGTGAAGGAGAGCCGCAGGTAATCCTGATGGGAACCGGCAGTGAAGTCCATCTTTTACTGGATGCGCAGGAAAAATTAAAACAGGAATCTATTAGCGCCAGGGTGGTAAGTTTTCCATGCTGGGAGATTTTTGACCAGCAAAGCAAGGAATATAAAGAAAGTGTATTTCCGAAAAATATCCGCAAGCGTTTGGCTGTTGAAGCCGGTTCACCGATTGGCTGGTTGAAATATGTAACGGATGATGGCGACGTGATCGGTATTACAAAATTTGGTGAATCAGCTCCGGGAGATGAAGTGATGAAAGAGTATGGATTTACCGTAGAAAATGTCGTTGCGAAAGCGAAAGCTTTATTGTAATTAATATTGCAATATAAAGGTTTCTAACTTTTAAAAAGTTGGAAACCTTTATTATCAAATTGCAATTTGAAAATATTAAATTCCCAAAAAATGAAAAAAATACTCATCGCAATTGATTACAATCCCACCGCGCAAAACATTGCCGAAACCGGTTATTCGCTGGCAAAATCAATGAATGCAGAAGTTGCTTTATTGCATGTAGTAGCCGATTATACGTATTATTCTTCGCTGGATTATTCGCCGATAATGGGCTTTGATAGTTTTAGCAATTTGGGCATGTTGCAAACAAATACCGTAACCGAATTGCAAAATGCAGCACAGGATTATCTTGCAAAAACAAAGCAACACCTTGGCGACCCAATGATTCAAAGTATTGTAAAAGATGGCGATTCGGGAGACGCGATAATTGAAACCGCCAACGAGATAAATGCAGACGTGATAGTAATGGGAACACACAGCAGGCGCGGATTGGATAAAATTCTGATGGGAAGCGTGGCAGAAAAAGTGTTACGCAGAAGCTCTATACCGTTGTTTATCATTCCTGTAAAAAAAGAGGAATAGCAGCTGTTCTATTTTTTGAAAATATTTTTTATTCCAAGCAAGCGAACTGATAATTAATTTTCTCTTTCATTCAAAATTTAAAGTCCTGAAAAAAAATGCAAGAACCGCTGTCACTTGCATGAGGTCTTTTCACTTTTAAAAATAAATTAAAAGAACATGAACCAGGAAGAACCACTTTGGGAAGTTTTTATCCGCAGCAAACAAGGACTGGAACACAAACACGCGGGCAGCCTTCATGCTGCGGACGCACAAATGGCGATTGAAAACGCCCGTGATGTTTATACACGCAGAATGGAGGGCGTAAGCATTTGGGTCGTGGAATCAAAATACATACACGCTACCAATCCCGACGAATCAGAAAGTCTGTTTGACCCCGCAAATGATAAAGTTTACCGGCATCCAACGTTTTATAATTTACCTGATGAATTAAAGTACATGTAGAGAAGATTTCAAAAAGAACCAGCATGATCAGCAAAGCAATAAATAATGCAAAAAATGATTTAGTGAATTACAGCCTTCACCTTGCTGATAGTTCATTGATAATGGGACATCGGCTGAGTGAATGGACGGCGCATGGTCCAATGCTTGAGCAGGATATTGCCATCTCTAATATCGCTTTGGATTTAATAGGACAAGCACGCAACTTTTATCAATATGCTGCCGAAATAATTAATTCAAATGGCAGGAATGAAAAAAATATTACAGAAGACGATCTTGCTTATTTGAGGGACGCAAATGAATTTAAAAACCTTTTAATTACAGAACTTCCCAATGGAGATTGGGCACAAACAATTGGAAAAATTTTTTTCTTCAGTGTTTGGCAGTTTTATTTTTACCAAAAACTCATCTATTCCGAGGACAAACAACTGGCTGCTATTGCTGAAAAATCTTTAAAAGAAGTGACCTACCATGTAAGATGGAGCAGCGAATGGGTGATCAGGCTCGGCGACGGAACAGAAGAAAGTAAAAAAAGAATGGAAAAAGCGGTAACGGCACTTTGGCCTTACACAGGTGAAATGTTTATTCCTGCTGCATTTGAATCGAATCCTGAAAATGGTGTGTGCATAGCCGGTAGTAGTATTAAAAATGATTGGTCAGAAAAAATAAAAGCGGTTTTCCATGAAGCAACTCTTGATATTCCGGATGAAAAAAGCTGGATGCAAAGTGGCGGCAAAAATGGAATTCATACGGAACATTTGGGTTATATTCTTGCAGAAATGCAATTTTTACAACGCGCTTATCCAGGATTAAAATGGTAAACAACCAAGCCAGTCAAATATCTTTTAAAGAAGTTGTTCTCATCATATTTGCGATTGCTTTTGTGTTTCTGTTCCCTCATTTCGCCTTTCTGCCTGTTCCCTTTTTATATGTGTTGCCCGTCCTTCTTGTCGTTTGGTGGTTTTTAAAAAGAAGTGGAGAAAATTTCACCGATATCGGGTTTGATTTTAAGCGATTTGAAATAAAATCAATTTTTGTTGGAGCAGCTTCTGCAATCGTACTTTTTGTGTTTCTGCAATATGTATTTTTCCCTTTGCTCAGCACGATTATTGAGTTACACCCTGCAAACCTGGAAGATTTTAAAAGCATAAAACATCATCCTTTCAATTTCATTTTTATTTTAATGGCCGGTTTTTTTGTTGGCGGTTTTTATGAAGAATTGGTTTTCCATGGATTTGTATTTACAAGAATTGAAAAGATTGTAAAAGGAAAACTTGTTGTTCCAACTTCTTTTATTCTTACTAACCTCATTTTTGGTTTATATCATTTTCAACTCGGTACCGCAGGAATGCTGAATGCATTTCTGGCTGGTTCTGCTTATCAATATTTAATGATGAAATTTCACCGAAATTTGTGGTATTCAATTTTCTTTCACGCTTTTTTTGACGCGATAGGACTAACATATATTTATCTTGGAATCTGGTAAACGAAAAATATTGTCCATTCTAAAAACGGTAAACGATCCTGAAATACCGGTTTTGACTATTATGGATTTGGGGATTGTAAGAGACATAAAAATCGCAGCGGAGAAGATAGAAGTTATTATCACACCAACCTATAGCGGTTGTCCGGCAATGGATTTCATTGGAGTGAATATCAGAGAAGTGTTGAGAGAAAATGGTTTTGATAAGATAAAAATTACGCAGCAGCTTTCTCCTGCATGGACGACCGATTGGATGACTAAAGAAGCAAAAGACAAATTACGAGCTTATGGAATAGCGCCCCCGGTTTCGAAAACGTTTGACAAAAATTATCTGAAAAATATTCCGGTTGCTTGTCCACATTGTCATTCAATGAATACAAAACTCATCAGCGAATTTGGTTCTACCGCCTGCAAAGCCATTTATCAATGTAATGATTGTGGAGAGCCATTTGATTATTTTAAATGTCATTAAACATATTGAGACAACAGAGATAAATTCAGATATTTTTTATCTTATTAAATCGCGTTATCTTTAAAAAAAAGTTATGGCAATCATTATTGAAAAAAATGATTCTTTAAGAACAATAAAAGAAAAGCTTGAAGAAGCAGAAAAAGATACAGCAGAATTAAATAAAAAAGAAATTTTGGATTTATGTGGAATTTTAAAAACTAAGGACGAACCAGTTAAACTAATTAGAAAAATTCGGGATGAAGAATGGAGTTAATCTCTTATTGGAACAGCAATATTTTTATTTATTGGCTAAACGGAAGTCAAAAGGCTTCGCAGATTCTGTTAGAAAACAATATTCATTATTCTATTATTACAGAAATTGAAGTTAAAGGACATATTTCTTTCATAAGTGACGAACAAAAAATAAAATTTCAAAGAGTTTTAAACAGGTTTACTAAAATATATCTCACCGATGAAATAAAAGATATTGCTATCGAATATAAAGCGCAGTATCATCTTAAAACACCTGATGCCATCATTGCTGCATCAGCTAAATATTTAAAAATTCCATTAGTTACAGGAGATAGAAAGGTGGAGAGGGTAGAAAACATAATTACCGTAATATTTAATCCTGAAAAGTAAAATTATGAGTTCCATTCTTTTTGAAATAAAAAATTCAATCGCATTCATTACACTAAATCGTCCTGAAAAATTTAATGCTTTTAACCGGCAAATGTCATTGGATTTGCAGGAAAAATTAGATGAATGCGAGAAAAATATTTCTGTTCGTTGTGTATATCTGACCGGCGCCGGAAAAGGTTTTTCATCAGGGCAGGATCTGACGGAAGCAATAGATCCGAATGGCCAGGAAATGGAAAAAATTATTGCTGAACAATACAATCCAATTATCAGAAAAATAAGAAATCTAAGCAAACCTGTAATTGCCGCCGTAAACGGAATCGCTGCCGGCGCAGGAGCAAACGTGGCTCTGAGCTGCGATGTGATAGTGGCAGCAGAATCGGCTTCATTTATCCAGGCTTTTAGCAAAATCGGATTAATCCCCGATTGCGGAGGCACTTATTTTTTACCACGTTTGATTGGTCTTCAAAAATCATCAGCGCTAATCATGCTTGGAGAAAAAATTTCAGCAAAAGAAGCAGAAAGAATTGGCATGATTTATAAATATTTTCCGGATGAAACATTTTTTATGGAAGCAGAAAAAATTGCTGTTACCCTTTCTCAATTACCCACAAAAGCATTGGCGTATACAAAACAAGCATTGAATAAATCTTTGGAACAAAGCCTCGAACAACAATTGGAAACGGAAGATACTTTTCAGCAAAAAGCCGCGGCCACCAATGATTTCAAGGAAGGCGTTTCTGCCTTTATTCAAAAAAGAAAAGCAGATTTTAAGGGCGATTAAAAGAAAAACAAAAGCCTTTTATTTGTTTGTCTGCTGAGACGTTTCTTTATTAAATTATTCATTAGGAATACCTTGCTCCTTTTTCCTTTTCCTGCTTCCTTCAATATTTGGTAAAAATCCCGTTATGATTCCAATCAACGGCAGAAAAGAGGTAACGTGATAAACATGGATAATACTTGTTTTATCGGCCAGTTCGCCAAGCAAAGCCGAACCAATTCCTCCCATACCAAAAGCAAAACCAAAAAATAATCCTGACACCAAGCCTATTTTTCCTGGAATCAATTCCTGGGCG
>JBQCFI010000381.1:0-5430 GCA_051959325.1 Ginsengibacter sp.
CGATCAGCGGAGATAGTTTCGGACTTCTTCCTTCGGGTTTGTCCAACGGAACTTATCAGTGGAGTTATAGTACAACCTTAGGCGGTTCCCTGACAAATCTGGTAGGAACAAGCGCTACATTTAAACCAGATCTGACGAAAGCGCCCTTTAATACTCCCGGCACTTATTATGTTTATCGCAGCGCTTCTGTAACCAGTACGAATAATACCGGTTTAACTTCTTATACTGCTACTAATTTATCAAATGCAGCCACAATCATAATAGGAAGCACACCTGCTGTTACTGCTTCATCGACACCAACATGCGTAGGCGCTCCTTATGGTACCGGCACAATCACTATAACAGGATCAGGGGGTTCAACCCCTTATACTTATACTTTGAACGGAGGAAGCAGCCAGTCAGGCAATACGTTTTCCGCCTTATCTGCAGCAACTTATACAGTTGGGGTAATAACTAATTCAGGTTGTGCTGCATCGACTTCCGTAACTGTAATTCCTTACCCAAACTCTACCGATGACACTACAGCAATGGGTACAGATTCATGGATAGGGCATGCATTCAGCGGTATGAATTTTCAAAATTATAAAGGTCATTTTACTGAATCTGAAACATTCAATGAAGGTTTTGGTGGTAATTTGAATTGCTTTACAATTTCTTCTGCAGCTACTACACCATCAATTTATACCGAGCAATTTTCTGTAAGGTTTAAAATGAAATCGAGTAGAAAAGGATTGTACGTCGTTGATCTTGGTTCAGATGATGGAAGCCGTTTATCAGTTGACGGAACGCTTGTCTATAATAATTGGGTGGATCAATCCTTTTCAACCAAAGCCCGCGTACTGATGAACTTAACCGGTTCCAGCTTATTACAATATGATTTTTATGAAAATGCAGCGAGTAACCAGGTAGTATTTTTAAATCTTACCCAGGTTTTGGCAAATAACCTTTCAGCAAATACCACACAGGCAATATGCATTGGAAGTGCTGCTGCAACAATCAGCGGTGATACTTATGGAATCCTGCCAGCCGGCATTTCTTTATCCGGAAGCGGATACCAATGGACTTACAGTACAACGGCAACCGGCGCCAGAACAAATATTGCCGGAGCCACCGGGGCAACGTTTACACCAAATACATCTACAACACCGTTTAACGTTGCCGGCACTTATTATGTTTATCGAAATGCTTCTGTCACAAGTACAAATAATACGGGGTTTGCATCTTACGCGGTTACCAATGAATCGAATGCGGCAACAATAAGTGTGAATTTATTACCAGCGGCACCAACGATTTCAGCGAATGGTTCAACGACATTTTGCACCGGAGGAAATGTAACATTAACATCAAGCGCAGGAACAGGTTATTTTTGGTCAACCGGAGCAAACACAGCAAGTATTAGCCCAACAGCTTCAGGGAGCTATTCAGTAAAAGTAACCAATGCAAGCGGATGTCAAAGTGCCTCATCAACTGCAACCGTGATTACGGTAACTACACCTCCTTCTGCAACAATTTCTTATCCCGGCTCTCCTTATTGCTCCAGCTCGGGCACTGCTACTCCAAGCTTATCCGGAACAACGGGTGGCGTATTCACTTCTGATGCAGGTCTAATCATTAATGGTTCCACCGGAACAGTAACTTTATCAACAAGTACGACGGGAAATCACACCGTTACTTATACGGTAGCATCAGCAGGTGGTTGTGCAGCTTTTTCTACCACAACGAATATTACCATTACCCAGCAACCTTCTGCGTCAGGTTTTTATCCGGCAAGTCCGTACTGTTCAAATATGGGAAGTTTAATACCAACCGGTTCCCAAACCGGATTAATGGGAACGCTCTCTTCAGATGCCGGGTTGTCTATTAATTCTGCAACAGGCGTGATCAATGTTAGCGCAAGTACACCAGGTTTGCACACAATTAATTATTCGGTTCCGGCATTTGGAGGATGCAATGCATATTCAACTTCTGCTGATATTACTATTTCGACCGCACCCAATGCCACTATAAACTATGGCGGCAGTCCCTACTGTTCAGGTGCAGGAACCGCAACCGTTACTAAAACAGGAAGCGGAAGCGGCACATTTAGCTCGACTGCCGGATTAATAATTGACGCCAATTCAGGAGTTGTCGATTTGAATGGAAGTACAACCGGCACTTATACAGTAACATACATGGTGGCTGCAGCAAACGGATGTGCTGTTTATAAAACAACCGCATCAATTACCATCACTCCAAAAGTGCAAACGCCTTCCTTTGCATTAGGCGCTTCTTCTGTGCGATGCCAGGGAGCCGGAACCGTGATTTATACGGCAACAGCTGGTAATTCAACGGGAATCTCATATACACTTGATGCAACAAGTCTTACAGCAGGAAATACTATTAATTCATCAACAGGAGCGGTCACGTACAATGCAACGTGGAATGGAATCTCTACTATAACTGCTACTGCTGCAGGTTGTAGTCCATTAACTGCAACTCATGTAGTAACTATCAGCGCAACTCCATCGGTTTCTGCTACAAGTCCGACAGTATGTGTGGGTGGTACCGGAACGATTACCTTAACCGGAAGTGGAGGCCTTGCACCTTACACTTATAGCTTAAACGGCGGCACTTATCAATCAAGCGGAGTGTTTAGTAATCTTTCTTTAGGAACTTATACCGTTAGCTTGCAAAGTTCTGCAGGGTGTACAGCAACAACTTCTGTTGTAGTAAACACCTATTCAAATTCCACCGATGACCAAACTACTGCTGGAAATAATTCATGGATAGGGCATATTTACAATGGAAAATCTTTCGATAATTATATTGGGTATTTTACAGAAGCAGAACAATTTGCTGAAGTTTTTGCTGGCGACGCTACCTGTTTCCCGGTATCTTCCAGTTTCGGGACCAGTTCTATTTATACAGAGAAGTTTTCGGTGCGGTTTAATATGAACTCAACTAAAAAAGGATTATATGTGGTAGATATGGGTTCAGATGACGGAAGCAAATTAACCATTGATGGAAACGTTGTATATAACAATTGGACAGATCAGGCTTTTAATACAAAACCGCGCGTGTTGATAAACCTTACCGGTTCAAGTGTATTAAATTATGAATACTATGAAAATGGTGGCGGAAACAAGGTAATCTTTCAAAATCTGACGCTTGTTTTAGCAAACACATTGTCCACTAACACAACTCAGGGAATTTGCCAGGGAAATAGCGGAACTGCAATTAGCGGTGATAGTTTTGGAACACTTCCTGCCGGACTTTCAAATGCCGGATATCAATGGACTTATAGTCTTTCAGCAGGCGGGACAAGAACGAATATTAACGGAGCTACTTCTGCAACGTTAATTCCGGATCCATCAGTGGCACCCTTTAATAACGCCGGTACTTACTATATTTACCGAAATGCAATTGTAAGCAGTAGCAATAATACCGGATTAAATCCTTATACGGTTGCCAATGAGTCTAATGCGGCTTTAATAACAATTACGGCCACTCCTAATGCTTCCATTTCTTATGCTGATGCTCCATTCTGTAATTCAATCTCAACAGCAGAATCGGTAACTGTTACGGGAACAACCGGTGGTCAATTTACGGCAACAGCCGGGTTGACAGTTGATGCGGCCACAGGTGCGATTATACCAAGTGGAAACGCTATTGGAAATTACACCGTTACTTATACGTTACCGGCCACAGGAGGCTGTTCTTCATTTACTACTACAACTGACGTGTATATCGGTGCACCCGGAGCATGGTCCGGTCATGTAAATACGGATTGGAACAATGCAGGAAACTGGTTGTGCGGGCAAATCCCGAGCTCAACTACTGATGCGATTATTCCAAAATACGTAACTAATTTCCCAACGGTTATCTCAAATACTGCTGAAGCTAAAGATGTAATTGTGAGAAGCGGCGCTTCTTTAATAATCGTTGGGACTATTAAAGTGGCAGGTGCTATTTTAAATTCCGGAAGCATGGACTTGACTGCAGGCACGCTGGAAATGAACGGTTCATCTGCACAAACAATAGCAGGAAGTATGTTCCAAAATAAATTGATCAAGAACCTTGTGGTAAGCAATACAAGTGCTTCCGGCCTTTCAGTTTCCTCAACAGCTAATGATACTTTAAAAATTTCCGGTGCCTTATCATTTGGCGTGGCAAACAGCAAATTAAATACTGGAAATAATATTACCCTTGTTTCCAACAATGCCGGTACGGCCAACGTCGGTATTTTAGGAACGGGAAATTCAATAAACGGGAATGTGACAGTGGAGCGTTTTATCAATACCGGTACGGGAACAGGACAGCATGGGAAATCATGGCAATTCTTAGCAACTCCTACAACAGGTGAATCGGTAAAACAAACATGGATAGAAAATGGAATTACTACCAGCAATTATGGCACGCAGATAACCGGGGTAGGTGGTACGGTTGCAGGTTTTGATGCCTATACTGCAACTCCTTCAATGAAATATTATGACTCACAAACTGATACATGGACAGGTATAACAAACACAAACAATCCGGTTTATGGACAAAATGGATATATGCTTTTCGTAAGAGGAGACAGGACTGTAACGGCTTACAATCAACCCGCTACCTCAACTACATTAAGAACAACCGGCGCACTTCTTACAGGGACTTTACCTTCTATTTCTGTCACTCCTGATAAACTGCAATCTATTGGAAATCCTTATGCATCGGTGGTGGATTTTACTTTAATCACAAAAAATGCAAGTATAGGTAACCTGTTTTACGTGTGGGACCCCTATTTGTCCGGAGCTTATGGATTGGGGGGATATCAAACTTTAAGTGCTGCCAACGGCTGGAAACCAGTGCCGGGAGGTACAGTATCTTACCCAACCGGTATTCCATGTACAGTAATTGAATCAGGACAGGCATTTTTTGTACATGCAACCAGTTCATCGCAAACGATGAATGCAATGACAGTGCAAAGTAATGCGCTGACATTTACAGAAAATTGTAAAGCAGGAGCACCTAAGACGGCAAATTTTGCACGTGTCTCAGGCAATATTTCAAATAATAATGCACAGTTTTTCAGAGCAAGCCTTTTTACGGGTAGCGGACAAGGTGCTGTAATGGCTGACGGAAATTCAGTTGCTTTTGACGAACGCTACACTAACAAGATCGATGGTAACGATGCTATTAAATTACTGAATAGTGGAGAAAATTTTGGAGTAAAAAGAGCGGGGAAAACTTTGTCAATTGAATCGAGATCATTGCTAAGTACAACAGACACCATCTATTACAGTATGAGCAACATGGCTCAGCGCACTTACCAGTTGCGGTTCTCGCCCGAAAATATGCAATCCGGCGGAATACAGGCGTTTTTATTAGATAATTTTTTAAATACTTACACAACACGCAGCCGTACAGATAGTAGTTTTGTTAATGTGTCCATTAAGTCCAATTGTGCAT
>JBQCFI010000382.1:0-2017 GCA_051959325.1 Ginsengibacter sp.
AGTCACTACGCGCCAAACGATTCAGTTGCATGGCGTTTTAAAATCACGACTGAAACCCACTCACCGGGTTTTTAACAGTGTTCATCTTGATACCATTGCTGCATGCGGCGATGATAACCGGAATGTAACCTGTAGCCCAAATCCTGTACAATCGCCGCTTCACGAAGAAATTTTTTCTTACGCAGGAAAGATCAGTAAGATGCTGAAACCCAAAACGAGGGCCTATTACGAAATATTTTTAGACGAAGAAAAAATAGTGGATAAAAAACTGGAAGAAGATCCTTTATACCGCGATTCCTATCTTCCACGCAAATTCAAAATAGGAATTTGCATTCCTCCTAACAATGATATAGATGTTTTGGGAAATGATTTGGGATTAATTGCCATCGTTGAAAATAACCAATTGCTTGGTTTCAATTTTGCCATCGGAGGAGGTCTTGCATTCACTTTTGGCAATCCTGATACTTATGCAAGATTGGCTACAGAAATAGGTTTTGTTCCGGCCGGTGAAAAGACTTTTAAGGCGATTTATGAAGTGGTAACGGTTCAAAGAGATCACGGTGATCGTGTTGACAGAAAGCAGGCGCGTTTAAAATATACCATTGATAAAATGGGAATTGACAAATTTAAAGAAGAAGTCGAAAGGCGCATGGGCTTTAAGTTTGAACAACCGAAGCCGTATGTTTTTACGGAACGTGAAGATTATTACGGCTGGCAAGAGGATTTTAAAGGCAACTGGTTTTACACCGTTTTTGCAGAAAATGGCAGAGTGATGGACACAGAGCAGGTTTCTTTAAAAACTGCTTTGCAAAAAATCGCGGAAACCGGAAAAGTAAATTTCCGATGCACCGTCAATCAAAAGGTAATCATCAGCGATGTGAAGCCGGAAGACAAAAAAGAGATCAATGATATTCTAGAAGAATATAAAATTACCGCACACACAGACAATGCTTCGTCGCTTCGCAAAAATGCAATGGCCTGTGTTGCCCTGCCAACGTGTCCTTTAGCGCTTGCTGAGTCGCAACGTTATCTTCCTTCTTTGTTGACAAAAATTGAATCGTTGCTTGCAAAACATGCGCTTGAAAATGAAAAGATCATTACCAGAATGACCGGTTGCCCCAACGGGTGTGGTCGTTCTTCTGTTTCAGAAATTGGATTTATTGGAAGCGGTTTAGGAAAATACAATTTGAATTTAGGTGGTGATCATGAAGGTTATCGTTTGAATAAATTATACAAGGAAAGCCTTGATGAGGCAGAAATTTTATCTGAACTGGATTTACTTTTTGGAGAATTTAAAGTTAACAGGAATGTCAATGAATCTTTTGGAGATTTTACTTACAGAACCAAATTTGCCAATGCAAAAGATTAATTTTTAAACAGCCTTCATGGAAAATAAAACGCTTTCACTGTCGGAAGAATTGATTATTTCAAATGATGACAGCAATCATTTATTTCCGGTTTTTCTCAAACTTGAAGAACTTTCTTTGTTGATCATAGGCGGCGGAAATGTAGCGTTTGAAAAATTAAATTCTGTTCTCAACAATTCTCCTCAGACAAAAATAAAATTGGTTGCAATCCAGATCAATGAAGCCATTCGTCGGATTGCTGAAGAAAAAGAAAACATCGAATTGGATGAAAGAGCCTATTCGATTGAAGATATTGAAGAAGCCGACCTGGTCATTGCCGCTGTCAACAGTTTTGAAACGAGTGCGCAAATAAAAGAAGACACCAAATCAAACGGCAAGCTGGTGAATGTTGCGGACAAACCAGGTTTGTGTGATTTTTATTTAGGATCGATTGTAAAAAAAGGAAGTGTAAAAATTGCCATTTCTACTAATGGGAAATCGCCCACCATTGCAAAGCGATTGAAAGAGGTAATCAACGATTTTATTCCCGATGAAATGGAAAATCTGTTGGAAAATATGCAAACGATTCGCATAGGTATGAACGGCGATTTTGACGAAAAAGTAAAACACCTGAATGACATTACGAAAGTTCTCGTAGCCAAACAAACGAC
>JBQCFI010000383.1:0-5393 GCA_051959325.1 Ginsengibacter sp.
GGGGAAAAGAAAACCCGGATACTGATAAGAAAAAGTGTAGATGGTGGTATCAAATCCTTCATCAATAAATTCTTTCGCGAGGCGTTCGTTAAATGTGGCGATGCCACCACCGCGAAGCGGATATGCAGGACCGATGATAATCACTTTTGAATATTGAAGGTTCAGGTTTCAAGTTTCAAAGTTAAGAACCAGAAGTGAAAGTTGATTTGCGGCAAACGAACAAATAATTCATATCCTTGTTTTGTTTATTGGGACATGAGTATGTTAACTAATCTTCTCCTCAATATAATAATGATTTCTTTCGGGGCCGTTCCTGGAAATAAGCTCGCCCAGAAACCCGGCAAGAAAAAGCTGTGAGCCAATGATCATTGCTATCAATGCAATGTAAAATAAAGGCCTTTGAGTCATGCCTGTCTGATCAAAAAAGAATTTGGTAATGGTAAGGTAAAAGACAACCAGGAATCCGAAGAGAAAAAATGCCGTACCCCACAAACCAAAAAAATGCATCGGATTTTTTCTGAATTTGCCGACAAACATAATGGAGGCAAGGTCCAGGAAGCCATTAATGAAACGATTCCAGCCAAATTTGGTTACACCATATTTCCTGGCACGGTGTTCCACCACTTTTTCACCAAATTTTTTAAAGCCCGACCATTTTGCGATCAAGGGGATGTAGCGATGCATTTCTCCATAAACTTCAATGCTTTTTACTACTTTATGTTTATATGCTTTCAGTCCACAATTAAAATCATGCAGGTAAATGCCACTGGCTCTGCGTGTAGCTGCATTAAATAATTTGGACGGCAGGTTTTTAGAAAGTTTGCTGTCGTATCTTTTCTTCTTCCAGCCACTGACGATGTCGTAGTCATCTACGAGGACCATTTTGCGAAGTTCCGGGATTTCATCGGGACTGTCCTGCAGATCGGCATCCATGGTGATCACCACTTCGCCTTTGGCCATTTTAAATCCTTCATTCAGTGCAGCGCTTTTCCCATAATTGCGTTGAAATTTAATGCCTTTAACCAGGGGGTTTATCTGGTGCAGTTCCTGTATCACATGCCATGAATTATCAGAGCTTCCATCATCAATCATAATGATCTCATAGCTGTAATTATTCTCTTCCATTACGCGACTGATCCAGGCCTCCAGTTCCGGCAAAGATTCTTCTTCATTAAACAACGGGACTACAACCGAAATATCCATGATTAGCCAATTTGATTAATATCGTTTTCAAAAGGACGCGGGTTTTTTTTAGTGATACCTGCACCGATCAGGGAGGCAATGGCGCCAAAGATCAAGTAGCCAATCAACGTCCCGGCAATCGCTATAACCATAAAGAACTTTCGATAAGAGATAATATATTGTGATATTTGCTCCTGGCTCATTTTGCCTTTAGCTTCCATAGCTTTTTTTACAGCATCTATTGCTCTTTCTTTTATATCAGGAAATATGATTACAAAAACAATAATGTAAATGATCATGATGGCGGTAACGGTTGCTGCTGTTTTGAAACCATGAGCAAAATAGTTTCCAAAAGTACTGTTGTATTCAACCTGTTTTCCATAAGAAACCACTGACCAGATAATTCCTGCTATAAAAACAACATAGCTGATGTATTGTAAAGCACTGCTTTGATTCATGTTCAAAAAATAGGTAGCGAGTGCTATAATGATCAGGATTAAAGCCAGAACGATCCCTTTTGTAGTTGAGGTAGTTACCGTTTGTTGCATAAATTAATTTTATTTTTCTCAGTAGAATGTCTCAGACAAAAATAACCTGTCTTTATTGATTATCCCAATTACTTTTCCCTTTAGCTTTTTATCAATAAATGCGTTGTTTTTACTTTTTGAATAGATATTTCTTTCTTCAAAAACGTACTCTTCCGCAGGAACGAAGATTGTGAGATTTGCTTTTTCTCCTTCAGCGATGGAAGGTAATGGAAGATTGAAGAGCTCGCGGATATTTTCTGTCTGCATTTGTAAAAATCTCTCGGTACTTATGCCACAAATCTGCGCTGCACCGAAAACGCTTTCAAGCGTTTCCATTCCGTTTTTTGCATATTGGAATTCACAAACCTTTTGATCCCAATCCTGCGGCTGATGGTGTGAAGCAATAAAATCTACAATACCGTTTTTGATTCCTTCACGCAAAGCATCGCGGTCGTTTTTTGTCCGTAAGGGTGGGTTAACTTTTAAATTGGTGTCGTAATCGCCCAGATCTTCATCACAAAAAAATAAATGGTAAGGAGTGACCGAGCAGGAAACAAATAAATTTTCTTTTTTCGCTGCCGCAATTAATTCCACGGATTTTTCAGTAGAAATCCCGGTGAAATGAATTTTTGAATTGGTGTATCTTAGAATCTCTATATCCCTTGCTATCATCAGTTCCTCTGATAATGCCGGTTTTCCCTGCAGGCCTAACTTAGTAGACATTGCTCCTTCATTCATCAGGCCATGAGCGCCGATACTTTTATCCTCAGGCAATTGAATAATGGTTCCATTTACGGGAAGAATATATTCCAATGCCTTTTGTAAAATGCCTGAAGATTGCACCGGGTTTGTACCATCAGAAAATGCAACGGCGCCGGAATGGAACATATCAAACATCTCGCTTAATTCCTTCCCTTCCGCATTTTTGGTGATCGCTGCGATTGGATGTATCGTTACCGGCAGTGTTTTACTCTTCTGAATAGTGTATTCTACCTGGCTTTTATTCGAGACCATAGGTTGTGTATTCGGTATCAACATTACTTCTGTGAAACCACCAGCCGCAGCGGCATTGGCACCGCTTTCCAACGTTTCTTTAAATTCCTGCCCGGGATCACAAAAGTTCGCAAAGCAATCGATCCAACCAATGGAAACCGATAAATCGTTTCCTTCAATGATATTATCAGCATCGACATTCAGCTCATCATTAATTTCTGATATAATGCCATTTTCAATAAAAATACTTTTGATTTTTCCGTGAAAAGGAGAGGAGGGAGCGTGTATTGTAGCGTTTTTTATTAAAACCTTCATTAGGTTTATTTAAAAATTTTTGTTGCGCAAATGTAATAAAAGGTACGCAACCTTAAAAAAAGTGTTTCACCGGTGAAAATATCTTTGAAGGATTACGAATCTTGGGATAAAAATCGTCAATTGGGAAATCAAGAACTTCATTTGTAGACTTTTCTGGATTGGTTAAAAACGTTTTTTCCCACACGAAGACCGGAAGTAATGAAGTTGCACGAAGGAGAACCAAAGTCGGCTGAAAAGTTAGAAAGCCTTGGAAACGAAAGTCTTGCGATTAGTACACTCTGCCAAAATCCTTTTCTTTAACATTTCTTTATCATTTCTGTGGAGCAATAACGATTCAACAGCCAGGTTTTCATGTAGAAAGATACAGAGTCAGTAAAAGCAGCTTTAACAGCTTTTTCGCATTTAGCATAAAAAAAGCCTCCCAATCCGGAAGGCTTTTTTTATCAATTTTAGAAAATTTATTTTGTTTTGATGTCTACTGTGTTAACATCTCCACCACCTACTTCCACGTTGATATTAATACGGTCGGCACTAATTCCCTCAGTTTCAGTAAGGTAAGATTTAATCATATCAACTCTCTTATTGGCCAGAGATTGTGATGCTTTTGTGGCGGCAGGATAACCTGTTACAACGATTGAGCAATTAGCGCTGTTTTTCATCTGAGAAGCAACGCTGGCCAACATGGCCTTTGCATCATTGCTAAGAGTGGTTCTGTTAGCACGGAAAGAAATACTTGGCAAGTTCAGATTGCAGGTATTCATAGCTGCTAATGTATCTCTGATAGCCTTGCAGCAATCTGGTTCAGGGCATTTACCTACACCGTCTGCATCCACTGGCTGACACTGAGTAGGAGTTATCAGCTCTTTATCTTTACAATCAGGAACGCCGTCTCCATCTGTATCGCGGCTTACACCATGGGAATCAACAGGGCAACCTGCCGGTGTATTTGGTTCTTTATCAAACATATCAGGAACACCGTCACCATCACTATCGTTAGAGAGGTTTTTAACCTGGTTTTTAACAGTATCGATTTGGGTTTGCAAGCCATTATTCAACCTTGCTACCGGATTATCAAATACCATTCTTGGTTTCGCCTGGTTGCCGAGTGTAAATTCAAGACCAATAAAACCGTAGCTGAATTTATCTTTATGTGGTGCGTCAGGACTCTCATACCCGTCAAGATTGTCCTTATCCACGAAATTCATTCTATATCCCAGGTCCAGGTTCATGAGTTGTGAAAGGCTAAACTTCAACCCGGCACCAACAGGGATAAACAAATTACTTTGAGCATTTCCATTGTCAAACGCAACTTCTGTTGTAGAACCTGTTGCGATTGTTTTTGGCTTATATGATATAAACCCGCCACCGGCGCTTACATAAGGTATGATCGTATTTGTAGTCTTTAAAAAATTAATATTACCAAAGGTAAAAATTGCACTTAGGTCTAAAGCAGAACCGATATTGGTTTTAAAAGAAGACATCGGTTGAGGTGTTCCTGGCCAACCTGATTGATCGCCTTTTAAGGTACCACCCAGGTAACTTGCCTGGAGGCCAATGTAGTGGTTAAACTGGTAACGGATGTTTGCACCGTAACCAAGGGTAGTAATATGATGGTAAAACTGATTGGTACCACCGATAACAACATTTGGACTTAAAGCGCCGACATTTATCCCTACAGAGAATTTTCGAAGGGCGTTGCTGCCGGTAAAGGGTTGGACGTTATTGTAGTCCTTCTGATCAGTTTGTGCAGATGCTGAAACTAAAAATCCGCAAAATAAAGCGAGGAGTACAATTCTTTTAATGTGTAACATAATTTAGGTAATTAGGGTTTAGTCAAATAAAAAAAACAATTTTTAAAGTGTAAAGCTATTCATAAACAACATCTAACAAAAATTTTTTTCCATTTTTCTTAGAATATTTTATGGGATAGCAAAAAATAAGCCATTTAATTCTGTATGATATTTTTTGAGATGAGAATATTTTTTATGAAGGTGATATGATACTTATTAATCGATGAAAAGCAAGCTGGCTTTGAATTTCTTCATGTATGAATGTGTTAACCAATGATAAAAACTTTTTTGATTTTCCAAGGCGCTACCAACATTAAGCGCTCTTTTTTTCCTGATTTTTTATTTGCTTTCTTCAATCAATGATATTACATTTTTACATAAAATTCTACTGGCGGGTAATCTTTTGCCCAATTTTTTAGATATCCTGGTTTCATCGAAACGATGAATCTAAACAGCACTTTATTCTTTTTTTTCTATTCTCAATACTGGTGATACTCTATCCATACTTTATTCATACTATACCCATAGCTTTTCTATACCTCAACAACGAAGGATGAATACATTTTGTCTAGTCCTAAAATAGCTA
>JBQCFI010000384.1:0-2139 GCA_051959325.1 Ginsengibacter sp.
GGTTGCTTACAAATGTAAATTATTCCCTTCCCAAAAATTATCTTTGCACCGGTTGGAAATCTTTTTAACAATTCCAAAGAATGCCATTTAGAAAAATAATTAATGATCCGGTTTATGGTTTTATTACAATAGATGATGAACTGATTTATCGGATTATTTCCCATCCTTTTTATCAACGACTGCGGCGGATCCATCAAATGGCAATGGCCCAATTGGTTTATCCCGGCGCCGTTCACACGCGGCTTCATCATTCCCTTGGTGCTTATCATTTGATGTGTAACGCGCTTCATGAATTAAAGAGTAAAGGCGTTATTATTTCGGCAGCAGAAGAACAGGCCGCAAAAATTGCTGTTCTTTTACATGATATTGGCCACGGGCCTTTTTCACATGCGCTGGAAAATGTTTTGATAAAAAGCGTAAGCCATGAAAAAGTTTCTTTGTTACTGATGAAAAAAATGAATGAAGAATTTGATGGCAAAATGCAAATTGCGATTGACATTTTTACAAACAACTATCCTAAAAGATTTTTTCATCAACTAGTAAGCGGGCAGTTGGACGTGGACCGCATGGATTATCTCATCCGGGATAGTTTTTTTACCGGCGTTACAGAAGGCGTAATTGGTTATGACCGGATTATAAAAATGCTTACGGTTCATAATGGGGAATTAATGGTAGAAGAAAAAGGGATTCATTCTATAGAAAAGTTTTTGGTTTCACGAAGGTTTATGTATTGGCAGGTTTACCTGCATAAAACGGTTTTATGTGCAGAAAAAATGCTGGTAAAAATCATAGAACGAGCGCGCGAAATCAAAGCTGAGTCTTCATCCTTTGTCTTTAATATTTTTTTGAATGAAGAATATGAAAGCGAAAAAATCGAAAACCATTTAGATGATTTTTGTGCTTTGGACGATTATGATATTTTATTTTCTATAAAATCCTGGATCCATCATCCTGACAAAATATTATCTGTTCTTTGCAAAGGCGTTGTTAACCGGCATTTATTAAAAGTAAAATATTCGGCGCATGAAATTCCAAAAGAAGTTTTAGAAGAAAAGACTAACATTGCGATGGAATATCTTGCAATAAATAAAGAGGAAGCCGGCTATCTTGTTTTTAGCGGGGAAAGCGAAATAAAAACGTATAATAATAAAACCGAGCACATCAACATTCTATTTAAAGATGGCGCGGTAAAAGATATTTCTGAAGTCGACAATCCACTTATAAATCAAAGTTTATTTGGCACGGTAAAAAAATTTTACATTTGTTTTATCAATTTAGAAATCACATTATAGTTTAATTTTAATTTTTTTAAAAAATATTGAAAGGCAAATGCAGTTTACAGCAAAACAAATCGCTGAATTAATAAATGGCAAAATTGAAGGAGACCCTGAAGTTGCCGTTTCTTCTTTTGGCAAACTGGAGGAAGCGACGGAAGGGCAGCTTGCTTTTCTCGCGAATCCGAAATATGAAGAGTTTTTATACACAACAAAAGCTTCCATCATTATTATTAATACTTCTTTAGAAATAGAGAAAAAAATTGATGCTACACTTATTCGCGTACCGGATGCCTATTCTTCTTTTGCAGTTATTTTAACCGCTTATTCTGAAATGGCGCGTGCAAATCTTACCGGAATACAGGAACCATCTTTCATTGCTTCATCTGCTGAGTTGGGAGAAAATGTGTTTGTCGGTGCTTTTGCTTATCTGGGCAATAATGTAAAAATTGGCAATAATGTAAAGCTGTATCCGCAAGTTTATTTAGGCGATAATGTAACTGTAGCCGAAAACAGTATTTTGTACCCGGGCGTAAAAATCCATCATGATTGTGTTATCGGAAAAAATGTGTGTATTCATGCCGGATGTGTGATCGGGGGTGATGGATTTGGATATGCGCCGCAGGCGGATGGAAGTTTCAAAAAAATTCCACAGATAGGAAATGTAGTTGTGGAAGACAACGTAGAGATAGGCGCGAATACGACTATTGACCGTTCAACCCTTGGTTCTACCATGATAAAAGGCGGCGCGAAACTGGACAATCTGATTCAGGTTGCTCATAATGTGGAAATAGGAATGAATACGGTAATTGCAGCGCAATCAGGAGTGAGCGGAAGCACGAAAATTGGAAAAAATGTAATGATC
>JBQCFI010000385.1:0-2479 GCA_051959325.1 Ginsengibacter sp.
CATAATATAAATTTAGATATTAAAATTACTATTTTAAAGGAAAATCTTGTACTGATTCTTTTTTTTCCTAATTTAAAATCTTCGGAAGTTATGTTGAATTCCATTTTCCTTCTAAATACATCAGGTGTTGATAATGTTCTAAATAGCAACATACGAAAGACGTTAGTATAAGTTATTGATCGTAAGCTTCTTCTTTTGAACATGCAGTTAATGCATGGGAAAAACTGAAAGAAATATTAGTTGGAACTCCGGATATTCAAAGTATTTTAGTTCCGGTTCAGAAAACGAAGCAATTAAAGTGTTGTATCAAACTGTGAAGTCTAAAAATGGTGGTTAATGCCACAAGACGTAAAAACATCAAGGATTCAACTATTGTAATTTACATGTGAAGCGAGTAGGATACATTCCCCATTTTTTCTTGGTTTGCCTAAAAGTAAAAATTATGGCAACCAACACTCCCTTTTCCATCCCTTTCTGTAGCCCATACACGCTTGACGAGAATATTGATTTCAGAGCGTTTTATCAGGGAGAAGCACTTGACTATGTGAAACATCGGGTCATTGGATATAATGCTCAGCAGCTAATTATAGGCGTGCAAAGCCAGGGGCAAAAGGAACGTAAAGTAACCTTCAATATTAGTCCCGAAACACTTCACGTTAGCTGCAACTGCAAGTCACCGGAAGATACCTTATGTGCGCATGGTTACCATGCCCTTCATGAATTTTGTTGGAACAGCAAACGGTTCTTCACCATTTTTGAACCCGGCAACCAGGTTAGTATTGCGCTCGAAAACAAAAACCTTTTTCATCTCGTTTATTCGAATCCGGATGAATTTATTGTACCGGATAAATCGCTTGGGCATTTATATGATTTTAAAAAAATAGAAAGCACCGAGCTGGAACAGTTATCTGCATTACCTGTTGTTGCTTTACCGGTAAGAGAAACGGAACTGGTGTGGCTACTCGTTTACTCACCCTATACATGGCAAAGATATCTTCCTATACTGGTTCCTCTTAAGGGTACATTTGATAAGGCCCGAAAGAACATCAGGAGTTTTGGGAAAGGCTTTGCAAATATTAGCGAAAAACTGCTCACTACCAACGACCGGAAACGGTTATATAATCTGTCAAAAGCTATGTATTCACCTGCTACAGATAGGCATAAGTTTGATTGGGAAGAAATGCTGGCTGGTGAAATGCATGTCGCTAAGAACTTCCGTCAATGGGAACAGGCATTTCCTATGCTTTCCGGACAGCCATTTGTTTATAAATACGATCTGGCACATATCCGGTATTTTATGAGTAATCCTCCACGCCGGAAATATCTTGAACGAATTACCATTTCGATAGACCAGCCGCAATTGCAATTTATTTTAAAAGACAAAGGCAACTATTACCAGCTTTCACTTCAGTACCTGGTACACGGTGTGCCCGTTAAAGATCCGGTTGAGGACGCGCTGTTTTTTGTTTGCAACGATACAGAATACCACCTGCTCGGTTCTCTTCGCGATGCAGCTATGGTACAATGGATGAGCGGCTTTGACAACCTTATCAGCGTGCTGAAACCCGGCTTTCCGGCATTTGAAAAGGAAGTACTCCAACGTATTGAAGCTATGTATCCTGTGATAAGGAAGTGATAATGTGATTCAAAAATCCTTCCGTAAGAATCAGAGAATTTATTCTCCTGTCTTTTTACTGCCTTGCGTAAGAAACTTTTTTATCTGACAATTCCTTTATCTTTTTTCCTGACCAGTTAATTTGATTTTAGAAGATTTGCTCACTATAGGAACCTGCCACTGTGTTTTTATTCTATTTTCATTTAGTTAATATTATTATTCTATAGATATTGCTTAAGTTCTGAGGGGTAGATTCATTTGAAATTCACCAAAAAACTTTTGCTATACCAAATACATTGCTTTCACAATCCCTGCCGGCATAAAAGCTTTATTCATCGACTTGTGCAGGTGACCGTTTTTATTAAAATAATATTCCAGGGAAACAGCAGTTACAATAAGGCTCCCGGAGGGCGTAGGTGTTGGCAATAATAGGATCTGCTCGGGCACCGGTTCATCATTATAATTAAAATTTAAAGAAGTACTGAAACCACCGGTCGCTCCACCCTGCTTCAAATCATAACCGCCTGTTGCGATATGGCATTTCACTAAAACCGTACCGGCAGGTGCCAAAATATTTTTGGCAGGCACAAAAGCCGGTATTTTCATTTGCAGCATACCGTCAGCGGTTTTTGTTACTTCCAAAGAAACCCTCCATCTTTCTGCGACAGTATCGCTTTCTGTAAAGCGAAAGTCATTCAAAAAAGGCACAGGATCACAGGGTTGCTCCGGATCAAACCCGGACCGCAACCAGCTCAACAACCCAGACACCAGCCTCGTTTGCATTTTATTATCTGCCGGAAACGGGATCACCGAAAGAAGTTGCTGCCGCAAAATTTTTCCTGCTCCGGATGCTTTACCAAATTC